>CAZFON010000267.1:0-3072 GCA_964520185.1 uncultured Planctomycetales bacterium
TCAAACCGGGCGCACACATCAGCTGCGCGTGCACATGAAACACCTTGGCCATCCGATCCTGGGGGATGATAAATACGGCCGTAAAGATAATTTCCCGCGCCTGGCCCTCCATGCCCAAAGCATCGCCTTTACCCATCCCATCACCAAAGCCCTTATGGAATTTTCCTGTCCCACCCCGCAAGAATTTTTAAACCCGGATTTATAAATTTAAGCTTTACTCCGCTCCGGCTTCTTCTTATAATAAAAAAATAAAATTCAGGTCTTCATACCAGACACTCGGTCCTCCTGCCGGACACTCGCAGGAGCTCGCAATTGCTCGGAGAATTTATGATCAATAAAGGCGGCAAGACGCTCACCATTTTTACAGCTCTTATTATTATCCTGCTCATATCATCTACGAGCATCGGTTTTTATCTGTACCATTTGGAACAGCGCATGCGAAAAAAGACCGAGGTTGAGCTTGATACATCCCGCACGGACGGGGTCAAATTGCAGACCCAGTTAAAAGACGTCCAGACTCAGTTGGCGCTTTCCCAGGACAAGAACAAGGAAGCCGACCAAAAGATCAACGGTTTGCTGGATGAACGGGACCTCAACGAAGGCCTGCGTAATGCTTTGAAAAAGGAGAATGTCGATCTCAAGGAGCAGTTAGCCACCATCGATGCTTCCAAACAAAGGCTCAAAGCCGCGCTCGATGATGCTGAGACAAAACTGACGCAGTATCAGCAATTATTAAAGTCCTCGGAAGATAAAAGCAAGGAATTGGAAAACCATCTGAATTCTTTGGCAGACGCCAATAAGGGCAACGAAACGAAGATAAGAGAATTATCGGCAGCGCTGAGCGCGGCCCAAAAGCCGGTAGCGCCCCCGGCCCCCATTGCTCCTGCCTCTCCGGTGGCCGGTGCTAAAATGGAATTGGGAAAGATCATCGTCAAGCCGCAGAACGGGCCCCAGGGGTATGTCCTGACCGTTGATACCGAGGCTGATTTTGTCATTTGCAATCTGGGTTTAAAGCAGGGCATCAAGCCTGATGATCTTTTGTCAGTGTACCGGGGGAATAATTATTTAGGCGATATCAAAGCCACCCGCGTGCAGGATGAGATGTCTGCTGCCGACCTAGTTCCCCCATTGACCAGCAAAGAGGTCCAGAAAAACGATTCAGTGGTCTTAAAACCGTGATCTTGAATTGTCGGTCCATCAGGCGCCTGCAAGGGCGCATCTTCCTTCCAGCTTCCAAATCATATTCAATCCGGGCTTTTATCATCGCTGCCCAAGGGGGCAGATCTCACATTGAACATCCGTCGGATTGTGACGATGCGATCGTTGCTTCCCGAATTGCCAAGTTCCTGAAAAAAAAGGTGACAGGTACATTTTTTTTGGGGGAGTCAGGGACGACGTTAAGGTTCCTGCTGCCTTTATTGGCGCTGCATACGCACAAGGCCGTTGTCAAAGGCAAAGGCACCCTGGCAGGCCGTCCCAATGTGCATTTGTGCGAGGCGCTTCGCCGGCAGGGTATGGATATCAGGGGCACCGGTCCACAAGAATCAGTGCCCGTGGTATTTAATGGCGGCTCCTTACGGGGTGGCCGGGTGGTGATAGACGGTTCCTTGAGTTCCCAATTTATTTCCGCGCTTTTAATTGCATTGCCGGTGCTTTCCAATGATTCCAGGGTCATATTGACGGGGAGGAAATTGGTGTCTCAGGATTATATTCAGATGACGCTTAAGATTTTGGCCAGGGCGGGCATCTTCATCAAGCAGGTTTCCCCGAGAGAATATTCCGTCAAGGGTGGACAAATATTCAAAGGTTTAAAGAATTTTGTTGTTCCCTCGGACTACGGATTAGCGGCTTTCCCCATGGCGGCTGCAGCTCTTTTGCCTTCCCGTGTCATCCTGCAGGGGGATCTGGACGAAAGCCTGCCCCAATCCGATGGCCATATTTTTGATTTTTTGAAGCGAATGGGTGTTATTTTCAAGAAAACCAGCCGGAGCATTAAGATCAATGGCCCGTTTGATTTAAAAGGAGGGACCTTTTCATTAAAAGATTGCCCTGATCTGGTGCCGGTGATGAGCGTTTTGGCGCTTTTTGCGAAAGGTCCTACCAGATTGGTCGATATCCGTCATGCTCGAGCCAAGGAATCAGACCGTATCAGTGATTTGAGAAAAGAACTTCTCAAGGTAGGTGCCCGTGTCAGAGAAACGAGGGATGCATTAATTATTGAACCTCGAGAAAATTATAAGACAGGGCAGTTGCTTGATGCCCATCATGACCATCGCCTGGCCATGGCTTTTACGGTCCTGGGATTAAAGATCGGATGTCGTGTCAAATCCATCGAATCCTGCAGTAAATCCTATCCTGCTTTCATCAAAGACATACAAATTTTAACTGGCCGTAATCTTGATTGAACTGACCGCTGAGGTCAGTCCGCGGCTGTCCTGCACCTGCAATTGCGCCGTATAAGTGCCGGCCGCTGCAAAAGTATGACTGTCGGTCGGGACCGTTGTCGCATCAGTGGTCCCGTCGCCGAAATTCCAGTTATAAGAGGTAATTGTTTGCCCGGAAGCTGTGGTTGAACCGGAGCCGTTAAAGTTCACCGCCAGAGGATGGGCGCCTGATGTCGGCGTTGCCGTTACCTTGGACTTGGGCGGTGTCAGGACCCCTTTCATTTGAACGGTTAGGTGGTTCGAGGCCGTTGCCCCACGGCTGTCAGTGATCGTTAAGGTCACGGTATAGGTTGTCGTTGAAGTGCTTGCGGTGGTATAGGTATGACTTACGTTTTGGCCGCTGCCGGTCGTACCGTCGCCGAAATTCCACGCGTAGGAGGTGATGGTGCCGCCGTTATCGGTTGAGGTGGACGTTAAATTAACCGTTAAAGGGGCGTTTCCGGAAGTCGGTGTGGCTGTTAAGCTGGCCGCCGGTGGATTAGGCATAGGGCCCATGGTAATGGCTGTGGGGAAGGTGTAGGAATTTTTCCCGCCTAGGTCATCCGTCACGGTAAGGACAACATTATAGCTTTTCGTGCTTTGTGTTACATTAGTGAAGGTATGGCTTACCGGGTTCCCCTGGCCCGTT
>CAZFON010000268.1:0-3071 GCA_964520185.1 uncultured Planctomycetales bacterium
GAGCTTTTCTTAAGTCTTCCACTGCATCATAAATGATACGGTATTCACGTACGTCTACAGGGTTTTTATCCAGCTCTTGGCGCGCCTTGACATCGATCCCGACCTGGAAGGCAATGATAATGGCATTGGAAGCCTGGGCCAGGACCACATCAGACGCATTGACATCGCCCACCGCCGAATGAATGAATCGGAGTTTGACTTCATCAGAAGGTATTTTGATAAGGGATTCCTTAAGCGCTTCCAGGGAACCTTGTACATCCGCCTTGACCACGACCCGCAATTCCTTGATATCGCCCTGCTGGATCTGGAAATAGAGCTCTTCCAGGGAGATCTTGGCGGTGCCAGAAAGTTTTTCGTTCCTTATTTTCTCCTGGCGGACTTCCGCGATCTCCTTGGCTTTTCTTTCGTCTTCTACGGCATAAAAAACTTCCCCAGCTTCAGCGACTTCTGCAAGACCTAAGATCTCTACCGGCATGGAAGGGCCTGCTTCTTTAATGGAATTGCCCTTATCGTCAAACATGGCCTTGATCTTGCCGTGCAAAGGACCAGCAACGATGGCATCCCCTTCACGCAGCGTACCGTTTTGAACGATCAGGCTGGCCACAGCGCCCTTACCTTTGCTCATGTGGGCCTCAATGACAATACCCACGGCTTTTTTATCCGGATTGGAGCGCAGTTCAAGGATTTCCGCTTCCAACAAAATACGGGCCAATAGATCATCGATCCCCTGTCCGGTCAGCGCTGAAACACTGACGGTGCCGACTTTCCCTCCCCACTCTTCAGCTTGCAGATCAAGAGCAGACAATTGCTTTTTGACTTTATCAGGGTCAGCTGATTTCTTGTCGATCTTATTTAAAGCCACGATCATGGGCAGATTAGCGGCACGGGCATGGGCGATAGCCTCTTCCGTCTGGGGCATAACCCCGTCATCCGCAGCCACAACCAGAACAACCACATCGGTAATATGCGCCCCGCGGGCACGCATAGCGGTAAAAGCTTCATGGCCAGGTGTGTCCAAAAAGGTGATATGCCCGTTGGCAGAGACTACATCATAGGCACCGATATGTTGAGTAATGCCGCCGTGCTCTGAATCAGCAACCTTGGCTGAACGGATGCGGTCAAGCAGGGATGTTTTTCCATGGTCCACATGGCCCATAAAGGTAACAACAGGCGCGCGGGGTCTCAATGAAGCCGGATCGTCCTTTTGCTGCAAGAAATCAATAAGCTCTTCTTCCTCGGTCTTGGCCTTGATGACGTTAAAGCCAAAGGCGCCTGCGAGCTTCTTGACCAGATCTTCGCCTAAATTCTGGTTGATATTGGCAAAGACACCCATGATCAATAATTTCTTCAAAACCACATTCATCTTCTGGTTGACGCGTACGGCAAAATCCTTGACGCTGATAGGAATGGGCATTTCTATGTCTGCCAACGGTCCCGCCATCTGTGCTTCAGGCACAACTGCTGCAGCAATGGAAGCAGAGGGTCTGTGGTCGTGTCCATGGCCTGACCCAGAATCTTCATGGGACTTTTTTCTCTTTTTAGCCAAAGGCTTGACTGCAATAAAAGGCTCATCGTAATGGGTCCTTTTCTTGACTGTTTCCAGCGGCAAAATTTCTTTTGGAATTTCGATCTTAGTAACATCAATGACAGCTACCGCAGGCTTCGGAGCCTCAGGCTTCGGAGTTTCATGCTTCGGGGCTGCCTCTATCTTCGGGGCCACAGGCTTAGGCGCTTCAGGTTTGACCGCTTCGGGTTTCTGGACCTCCGGCTTGGTGATCTCAGGCTTGGGCTCTTCCGGTTTAAGGATTTGAGGTTTGGGGGCTTCCGCCGGCTTTGAGGTCTTCGGCTTGGAGGCTTCCACCGGCTCTTCTTCATCGCCTGCTTCAAGGGCGGTTTTCTTTCTGGCAGGTGAAGCTTTAGGTTTCTTTTCTTTCTTAGCCGCAACTGCCTTTGGTTTGTCCGTTGCCGTTAAGGTTTTGGCCTTTTTGGCCGGCTTCTTCGGCACTTCCGGCTCTTCGACGACTTTATGGCCTATGCCTTCATCAGCCAAAGAATCACGCAAAATCATTTCCACTACGGCCGTTAATTCCCCTGTCTCCTTGGAACGTAGTTTCAGGGATTTGATCTTTTCATCGATACGCTTTTCTGTGATCTTAAGCTCTTTGGCTAATTCCGCGATCTTCATATTTATTCCTGATCCTCTTCTTCCTTGGAATCCTCGTCAGAAGGAGTAGTATCCGACGCAGGCGTAGGTGGCACAGCTTCTAGCTCGCCTCCTACGGTCTTTTGTTTTTCTTCCCATTGTTTGGCGGAATAGATATCCAGCTCCCAGCCGACCAGCTTGCTGGCCAAGCGTACATTTTGGCCGTATTTGCCGATGGCCAGGGATAATTGATCTTCGTCCACGATAATGTTAACTCTCTTTTCATCAGCAATCAACTGCATCTGTGAAATTTCAGCTGGTGACAAAGCAGCCTGGATGTATTCCTTGATGTCCTCGGAATGGCGCACGATGTCGATCTTCTCGCCATGCAGCTCGGTAACGATGTTCTTCACACGGCTGCCGCGCATGCCAACACAAGCCCCTACACAATCGATCTTCTCATCCTTGGAATACACCGCGATCTTGGTACGCTCTCCGGCGTCCCTGGCAATGCCTTTGACTTCGATGATGCCTTCATAAATTTCAGGCACTTCCAACTCAAAGAGCCGTTTGACAAAACTAGGATGGGCGCGCGACAAAATGATCTGCGGCCCGCGGTTCTCGCGGCAGACTTCCAGCACATAGGCGCGGATACGCTCGCCCTGGCGGAACTCTTCCTTGTTGCTTTGTTCGCTCTTGGGGATGATCGCCTCGGATTTCCCCAGGTCCACGATGATATTGCCTCTCTCAAAACGGTAAACACTACCGCTGATGATCTGTCCTATACGGGCATTGTATTCGCCAAACACAACATCTTTTTCCGCCTCGCGGATCTTTTGGATCACCACCTGCTTGGCGGTCTGTGCGGCAATACGGCCGAATTCGCTGGAATGGATCTCTTCGTCCCCGGCCCAGGCCTTGATCTTTC
>CAZFON010000269.1:0-3065 GCA_964520185.1 uncultured Planctomycetales bacterium
GCGGGAATTCAGCTTCCTGTGCATATTAAGATCGATACTGGTATGGGGCGTTTGGGGATCAACGAAGATCAGGCGTTGGGGTTTGTGCAAAAAATCAGGGATGAATTCCCTCATTTGGTCCTGGAGGGGGTATATACCCATTTACCCGTGGCTGATACCGACCGTGATTTCACCATAGCGCAGATGCGCCGTTTTCGTGACATGGTCTATGCCCTGGAAAATCAGTTTATCACTTTTTCGTTCGTGCATGCCGGCAACAGCATGGGGTTGGGGGATTATAAGTCCGAACTTTTTAACTTGGCCCGCCCCGGCATCATGCTCTACGGTGTTTATCCGCTGGAAGACCTAAAAACAAAGGTCCATTTAAAGCCGGTGATGTCGGTCAAGGTCCGTATTATTTTTGTGCAGACCGTTGCCAAAGGGCGGGGCATCAGCTATGGTCACACCTTCAAGGCCAAGGAAGATATTACAGTGGCCGTCTTGCCCATCGGCTACAGCAATGGTTATCTGCGTTCCTTGTCCAATAAAGCGTTTGTCTTGGTGGATGGGGTCCGTTGTCCGGTCGTGGGACGCGTGACCATGGACCAGATCATTGTAGATATCACAGCGCTTACTCTTTCAGGCCGCCTCCCGAATACCGGGGATGAAGCTGTCATTTTGGGGACCCAAAAAGGCAGCTCCATTTCGGCAGAGGAACTCGCCCATTGGGCTGACACCATCAGCTATGAGATCCTCTGTTCCTTAGGCAGCCGCCTGCCGCGTGTCTATCTTTAAAAAAAGGTGACAGGTACATTTATTCGACCGGTCACGTTTTTCGTTTGACATTTATATTTTTGTTTATAAACTAACTGATAGTTCCCTCCGTGATCCCGTTCCATTTAATTCCCCCTATCAGAGAGAAGGCTGTCTATGCCACGGTCCGCAAGATTTATTTTGCCAGGCTATCCGTTCCATTTAACTCATCGGGGAAACGACAAACGCCAAATATTTTATTCCGATGAAGACAGGCGAAAATATTTGTATTGGTTTGAAGAAGCCAGGGAAAAATGTAAGGTTCAGGTATTATCTTTTTGTTTAATGCGCAATCATGTGCATTTTATTGCCGTTCCGGAAAGTGGTTTTTCATTGGCTAAAATGATCCATACGGTCCATAGACGGTATGCTTACTATCATAATCAAAAATTCAGGCATAGCGGACATCTTTGGGAGGGGCGATATTATTCATGTGTTTTGGATGACAATCATTTGATGGCCGCTGTTCGTTACGTTGAGCGAAATCCTGTGAGGTCAGGCATCGTAGAAAAGCCTTGGGACTGGGTTTGGTCTAGCGCGAGGGAGCATTTAGAGTTGGAAAAAGGTATCATCTGTTTAGAGGACATCCGGAGGTTTATTTCAATACCTTATTGGCAGGGCTATATAGATCAAGTAGAGCCTGAAAAAGACTTGGACCAGATCCGGAAAGAAACAATGACATTTAAAGCTTGGGCTAATGATGATTTCAAGCAGAAGATCAAGCAGCTACATGGTATTGATCTTGTTCAAAATGAAAGAGGCCGGCCCAGGAAATAAGAAAATAAATGTACCTGTCACCTTTTTTTAAAAGTTTCTGCAGATAATGAAGAGAGCAACAAGGGAAAATAACAGGGGTGTCAGCCATGCGCCTTCCCAGGGCAATAAAGCGCCACCCTTGGCCAAGGCCAATCCCACCGCATCTGAAACGTAATAAAGAAATCCTATCACCAGCGCAATGGCAATAGATGTAAAGGTCATGGCACGGCGTTTGCCCACGGTCATCAGCGCAAAAGGCAATCCGATCAGCACAATAACGAAATTGCGCAAGGGGAAGGTGATCTTCTGGTGCATGTCAACCCGCAGGGTATTGATGGTTTTAATGGCCCCGCTGCCGGAGAACCGCTTGATATAGCCGTGCAGCTGCTGCAGGTTCATGGCTGTGATGTCCATCCTTTGACGTAAGAAATCTTTCGGCGTTTCCTTGATATCCATCAGTTTTTCTTTGTAGATCTTAAAACCATTGGCTGCATTGGTGGCGGGGTCATAGGCTGTTACCTGGCAGATGAAGAATTTCCAGTTGATGCCCGTCCATTTGCCCTTGAGGGCCACGATCTTTTCCACGAGATCCTGGTTATGGTCGTGTCCGATGATGGTAACGCCGGTCAATTCATTGGTATTGGGGTCAAAAGTATCGATAAAGAAGAGGCGGTTTTTTAGGCCATAGAAGGTCAGGTTATGGATCAGCGGCTGGCCTTTGCCTCTCTGGGAGGCAATGATCTTGATCTGTGAGTCCCTGATCTGCTGGTTGACGATGGATGATTGGGGCACGAATTTTTCGTTGACGAAGAAGACCAAAGCTGAGATAAAAAAGGCGAATACCAGGGCCGGACGCGTAACCTGCCAGAAATTCATGCCGGAAGCGCGGATGGCAATGATCTCATTGTGGGCGTTCAGATTACTGTAGGTGAACAAAACGGCAATAAGGCAGGCCATGGTGGAGGTCTGTACAATGATCGACGGTAAAAAGGTGACATAATATGATGCAATGGTGCCTACACTGACGCTTTTTTCAATGAAATCCTGCAGGTTGCCGAACATGTCAATGAGGATGAACAAAAAGGCGAAGGTAAAGACCGTGCCCAGGAAGATGACGGTGATGGATTTTAAAATATAACGGTCTAAGATTCGCATGACAAAAGTAAGTTTAATGCAAACATAGTTTCCAGTTTAAGAAAACAGCCACCGCAAGGGCGACCACATCGGGTATCCACATCAATATAATAGGGTTCAAAACGTTTTGGGCAGCCATGCCCTGGCAAGCCAGGGACAAAATATAGTAGGGGGCGGCAAATAATAAGGCAAAAAGCAGGTTGGCGGACTTGGCCCGGCGGTGTGTCACGGCTGCAAAAGGAAAACCCAGTAGGATAAAAAGCAGGGGAGATAAAGACCAGGCCAGCCTGCGCTGGTATTCGGTGATCAAAGGCGATGGGTCGATGTTGAACCTGCGCAAGGATTTGATCTTGCGGTGCAGTTCCTTTAAGGTCATTTCTTTT
>CAZFON010000270.1:0-3065 GCA_964520185.1 uncultured Planctomycetales bacterium
CTGTTTTACTTAACACCCCGAAGTCATTCCAATTGATCCCTGTCCTGGAAATCACATTGATCTCATTCCAGTTGATCCCTGTTCGGGAGAGCGCATTCAAATCATTCCAGTTGATGCCCCCTCTGCTCATGAGACCTATATCATTCCAATTAATACCTGTTTTGGAGATGACATTAATATCATTCCAGTTAATGTCCGTATGGCTCAACACCCCCAGATCACTCCAGTTGACACCGGTAGTGCTCATTTGAGCCAGACTGTTCCAATTGATCCCTGCAATGGACATGACCGCAAAGTCCGCCCAGTTGATGTTGCCGCCGATACCTGTACCCGTCAACTCGCTGAAAGTCAACCAGTTGATACCAACGGAGCTGAAGATGGCCAAGTCAAACCAGTTAACGCCTGTCTCCGTCAGGAGTGAAAAGTTGGACCAGTTGATGCCGGCATCGGTCAAGAGGGCCAGGTCATTCCAATTGATCCCTGTCTTGCTTAAAACATTGAAATCGTTCCAATTAATGCCGACCTTACTCATCACGCCGAGATCATTCCAATTGATCCCTGTCTTACTGAGCACGCCAAAATCGTTCCAGTTGACCCCGGTGCGGGATATCACATTAATATCATTCCAGTTGATGCCTACCCTGGTCAATATTCCAAAATCATTCCAGTTGATCCCCATCCTGGTCATGACATTAAGATCGTTCCAATTGATGCCGGTACGGGTCAGCACATTCAGGTCATTCCAGTTGATCCCGCCTCTGGTCATGACGCTAAAGTCATTCCAATTGACGCCCACCCGGCTTAAGACCCCGAGATCATTCCAATTAATGCCGATATGCCCCAACACGTAGAGATCATTCCAATTCAATCCGCTGCGGGTCAACACATTCAGATCATACCAATTAATGCCGATATTGCTCATCACTTGCAGATCATTCCAATTAATACCTGTCTTGCTGATGACCCCGAAATCATTCCAGTTGATCCCTGTACGGCTCAATACATTCATGTCATTCCAGTTGATCCCTGTCTTACTCAATACCCCGAAATCATTCCAATTGATGCCGGTATTGCTCAGCACGGCAAAATCATTCCAATTAATGTTCATATGGGTCAGGACATATAGATCGTTCCAATTAAGCCCGGTCTTGCTTAATACCCCAAAGTCATTCCAATTAATACCTGTCTTGCTCAATACACTAAAATCGATCCAATTTATACCCGTGCGGCTCAATACATTCATGTCATTCCAGTTGATCCCTGTCTTACTCAATACCCCGAAATCATTCCAATTGATGCCGGTATTGCTCAGCACGGCAAAATCATTCCAATTAATGTTCATATGGGTCAGGACATATAGATCGTTCCAATTAAGCCCGGTCTTGCTTAATACCCCAAAGTCATTCCAATTTATACCTGTCTTGCTCAATACACTAAAGTCGTGCCAATTGATGCCGGTATTGCTCAAAACACCAAAATCGTTCCAGTTGATCCCCAGGCGGCCCATCACCACTAAGTCATTCCAGTTGATCCCCACATTACTTAAGGTGCTCCAACTCGTCCAATTGATACCAGACTTGGTCATCACTCCAAAGTCATTCCAATTGATCCCCAAATGACCGAGCACATTGAGGTCATTCCAGTTGATGCCCGTCTTGGTCATGACGCCAAAATCGTTCCAATTGATCCCTGTTTTGCTTAACACCCCGAAATCATTCCAATTGATGCCCGTGCGCGAGACCACATTGATGTCATTCCAATTAATGCCGGTGCGGGAGAGCACGCTTAAATCATACCAGTTGACCCCGCTGTTGGTAAATATGCCGAAATCATTCCAGTTAATTCCCGACGAGCTTAACACCGCGAGATACGCCCAGTTGACGCCGGACTGGGTAAAGAGTTCCAAGGCGCTCCAATTAACGCCGGAGGTCGTCAAATCCCCTAACTGCGACCAGTTGATCCCGGCTGTGCTCATGCTTTGCAATACATTCCAATTAATCTCTGACCGGCCCATCACACTCAAATCATTCCAGTTGATCCCGGTACCGGTCAGTCTTTCCAGGTCGTACCAGTTGACCCCTGTTTTGGTCAAAACCCCAAAATCATTCCAATTGATGCCCGTGCGGCTCAACACATTGATATCATTCCAATTAATGCCGTTGCGGGAGAGCACATTCATGTCATACCAGTTGATGCCGAGCTTGCTCATCACCACCATGTCGTTCCAATTAATGCCTATCTTCGTCATCACACCGAAATCATTCCAATTGATCCCGGTCCTGCTCATTTGACCAAGGTCATTCCAATTGATCCCGGCCTTGGTGATGACGCCGAAATCATTCCAATTGATCCCCAGATGGCCCAATATGAACATGTCGTTCCAATTGATGCCGGTATTGGTCAGCACGGCAAAATCATTCCAGTTGATGCCTGTCTTGGACATCACACCGAAATCATTCCAATTAATGCCGGTACGCGAGACCACATTGATATCGCTCCAGTTGATGCCTGTTCTGCTCAGCACACTTAAGTCATACCAGTTAACGCCGCTATTGGAGAAGATGCCGAAGTCCTCCCAGTTAATGCCCGACGAGCTAAGAACAGCGAGATACGACCAATTCACCCCTGCCTGGGTAAAGAGTTCCAGGGCCGTCCAGTTGACGCCGGAGGTCGTCAGGTTTCCTAGACCACCCCAGTTAATGCCCGAGGTGGTCATGACACCTAAAATATTCCAGTTGATGCCTGACGTGCTCATATGCTGCATATCATTCCAATTGACCCCTGTCTTGCTCATGACGGCAAAATCGTTCCAATTGACGCCTATTTTACCCATGACCGCCAGATCATTCCAGTTAATGCCGGCGCGGGAAAGCATGTACATATCGTTCCAGTTGATGCCGTTACGAGTCAGCAGATTCATGTCATACCAGTTGATGCCGACCTTGCTTAAAACTCCCAGATCATTCCAATTAATACCTGTCTTGCTTAATACTCCAAAGTCATTCCAATTGACCCCTATCTTGCTCATTACCGCCAGATCATTCCAATTCATCCCAATGGCCGTC
>CAZFON010000271.1:0-3053 GCA_964520185.1 uncultured Planctomycetales bacterium
GGGCAAAATAATAATGGCGTTTTTGTGACTGTTTGGGGCAACAACTTCGGGTCCAGTCAGGGCACTTCTTATATAACCGTGGGTGGCGGTCAGGTAAGCACTTATCTGACATGGACCAATACGATGATCTGTTTTCAACTGGGGTCAAATGTCACAACGGGTAATATCATATTAGTCTCTTCCAACGGCAATGCCACCGGGCCTGCGTTTACGGTCCAAGCAGGGAACATTTATTTCGTTGATCCCAAGGCGGCAAGTAACGGGAGCGGGACATTCGCGAGCCCCTTTAATCATCTTTATTACTTTGAGAACATTGCTAATCCAGGCGATACGGTTTATGTGAGGTCAGGGACCATTTACAATGAAGTTAATGGATACCCTGGCTGGCACTCTATTGTATGTCCAACAAGAGGAGGCTCTCAAGGCAAGCCGGTATCATGGATCGCCTATCCAAATGAGACGGTAACCTTACAAGCTGATGGGGGAACGGCGACATGGACTGATGGGAGTTCAGGCGGTTCTGATGGTATTCAGTATATTTTTAGGGAACGGACGGATTGGCATACGATCTCCAAATTTACCATGGTAATGAGCGGAAACGGGGGGACATCAGTTATTGATAGTACTGGTTCCAATGGCTGGAAGGTTGTTGGGAACAATATAACGGCATCAACTTATTTATATGCCATTGTCGCTCTTGGCGGTAATTACTCACAAGTTTTGGGTAATGAGATCCATAATTCCGGTAACAGCAACTTCTCTAATATGAACCACTCGATCTATTGGGATGGAGGCGGCAGCAATGTTGAGATCGGATGGAATTATCTTCATGACAACAAGAATGCAGGTTGGGAGATCTCCTGTTTCCATCAGGGGACAAGGGTTGGGTCCATCCATGACAATCTCATCACCAACGCAGGCGGTTATCCTTTAAAGGGCATCCTTTTGGGAGACGTTGATAATGGGGAAGACCAAACCACTGAACGGGCCTCTGTCTATAATGTCTATAACAACGTTCTTTATAATTTAGGATATTACGAATACGGTGGGGCGATACAGGCGGTCAGCGGGACAGGGTATATTTATAATAATACCATTTATCAAAATGGTACTGAAACAATGGGGACGGTTCAATTCCCATCCGGCGGTACTGGCCCTGGCGGCGGTCATCCTGTATGGTATTTTGCCAATAATATCATCTACAATTCGTCATCGAATGCCCTGTATTTATCAGATGGCAATGGCGGTTCCCCTGCGTGGACAAACTTTGCCTTATTGACGAACAATAACTATTACGGGGCCGGGAATGGTCCTTCTCAGAGCCTGAACTCATTGAATGCAAATCCTTTATTCGTCTCCAATGGCAGTAATTTTCACCTGCAGGCAACAAGCCCGGATATAAGCGTTGGTTATGATACAACTTCCATCGTTACGATAGATTTAGATGGTAATACAAGGCCTCAAGGCAGCGGGATATCGATCGGAGCTTACCAATATGGTGGTTCTGTTCTTCCGGGATTGCCGGTTGTTACTATCACGAGTCCTGGTAGCGGCAATAGCTTTGCATATGGTTCCAATGTGACTTTCACGGCTACTGCTTCAGAAGTTAATGGGACTATAGCCAATGTTACATTTTATTATAATGGGGCCATTTTTGTAGGAACAGATTTTGCGGCTCCGTACACCTATACTGTCACCAACGTTTTAGCGGGAACTTATACATTGACAGCCGTTGCTACGGATGCCAATGGTGTTACAACAACCTCAAGCCCGGTTACTTTTACGGTTTCGGATCCTGTGCTTCTTCGTACGCCTCCGGTTGTTGCCATCACAAGCCCTACCAGTGGGAACACCTATACAGCTGGATCTAATCTCACCATTACCACTACGGCTTCAGAAACCAATGGGACTATCAGTAATATTTCGTTATATAACGGGGCGGGTGTTTTATTAGGATCAAGCAATGTCTCTCCCTATAATTACGTTTATAGCAATCTTCTTGCCGGCAACTATTCATTCTATGCCATAGCTACGGACACTAGTGGCGTTTCAACTACTTCGAGTGCAATAACAGCTACAGTTACGGCTCCTGCTTCACCTGTAGTAGCCATAACAAGTCCACTTAATGGCTGTAACTTTGTTGCTGGTACTACTGTTACTATAAGTGCTGCAGCTTCAGAGGTTAATGGGAGCATTTCGAGTGTTAAATTTTATGATAATAACGGAACTAATTTTTTAGGGACTAGTACTACAGCTCCGTATAATTATGTCGGCAACAATGCTCCAGCAGGTACGTATACTATAACTGCTGTGGCAACCGATGCTGTCGGAATTTCAACAACTTCCAGTCCGGTGACCATAACAATAGCATCTTCATTAGCCCCAAGTATTACAATACAACCAGCAAATATGACGGTTACAGCATCAACGGGAGCTAGTTTTAATATTGCGGCTACTGGTGTTCCTTCACCAACGTATCAATGGAAGAAGAAAGCTTCGGGATCCAGCAGTTATTCATCCATCAGCGGTGCAACCAGCGCTACTTATACGGTTTCTTCAACCACGACATCTATGAGTGGTACTCAGTATGAATGCGTTGTGACCAACTCGGCAGGCAGTGTGACGAGTAGTGCGGCTACTTTAACAGTTAATTCTTCAACAGTCGCGCCGAGTATTTCAAGTCAACCTGTCAGCATGACGGTCACAGCGGCGGCTGTAGCAAGCTTCAGCGTTGCGGCGACCGGCACACCTGCACCGACCTATCAATGGATGCAGAGTGTTAATGGAGGGGCATTTACAGCCATCAGCGGGGCAACCAGTGCTACCTATACGATTGCTTCAACCACGACTTCCATGAGCGGTACCCAATATAAATGCGTTGTGACCAATTCTGCAGGCAGTGTGACGAGCAGTGCGGTGACATTAACGGTCAATACCTCGACCGTGGCACCGAGCATTACAAGCCAGCCTGTTGGTATGACGGTTACAGCGCCTGCTTTAGCAAGCTTCAGCGTTGCGGCGACCGGCACACCTGCACCGACCTATCAATGGAT
>CAZFON010000272.1:0-3032 GCA_964520185.1 uncultured Planctomycetales bacterium
GAACATGGAGGAGTATTCCCAATATTTAATATCAACCTATATTTCCAAGGCCGCCTATCTACGGTTATCCATAGAAAAATTATTGCCTCAAGAGATGAACAAGATCATTTATTGTGATTGCGACCTTATTTTCATGCAGCCTGTCGATGATTTATGGAATATCGATCTGAAAACCCACTGGTTGGCCGCAGCACTCGACTTAAATAATCAATGCCGCAATGATCTGGGCATAGATGATCTTCACCAATATTTTAATTCAGGGGTCATGCTGATCGATTTAAAAGCATGGAGAACCTGGCGCATATGCGAAAAAGTTAAGGATTATTTAGAAAGCAATTGGGAAAAGATACGCTACTGGGACCAAGATGGCTTGAATGCAATTTTATATAAGGATTGGCTGCCTTTGGATAAGGGTTGGAATACACACACCACTGATCTCATTGATAAAAAGTTGCCACCCCCGCATATCATTCATTTTGCTTCAGAGCTTAAACCCTGGTTTTATAAGAGCCTTGATCCCTTTCAGGGGGAATATATAAAATATTTACGCCTGTCTCCCTGGCATGACTATAAGTTCCCTGACAAAAATATATTTGTATGGGTTTATAGAAAGATCTTATTATGTATCCCCTGGAGCGTATTTCGTGTGGTGTCCATTTTTACCTGGCGCTTGCGTAATTTCGTAAAAGAATTGGATCGTCAAATAGCCTTAAAAAGGTTAAATCGCAACCAATGATGACGCCTTCTGATAAGATCCACATCGTTTTTGCCTGCGATGACAATTATGCCCAGCACGCCGGCGTTGCCATAGCCTCCCTCAAAGAGCAGCAAATATCCGGACTTCCAGTCCATGTCCATCTCCTGGATGGGGGCATTTCACCTGTTAACCTGCAACGCCTTTTCCAGTTAAAGGATGAGCGGTTGGATATAACTGTTTATAAAGGCAATATTGAAGAGTATTCCAGGTATTTGGTGCTGCAACATTTCTCCACTGCCATGTATTTACGTTTGTCCGTCGAAAAAATGTTGCCTCAAGAGATCAGCAGGATCCTTTATTGTGACTGCGATGTTATTTTCTTAAAACCTATCGATGCCTTGTGGAACCTCGATCTTCAAGGGCATTTTTTAGCTGCGGTAGAGGAGGGATGGAATAACGCCCCAAATAACTGGCGCCCAGATCTTGGCATAGATGAACCGGGACGTTATTTCAATTCAGGGGTCTTATTGATCGATCTAAATTTATGGCGGTCCCATCAAATATGTGAAAAAGTCAAGGATTTCATCAGATCAAATTGGAACACCTTACGCTATCCCGACCAGGATGGCTTAAATGCCGTTTTATCTAAGAAATATTTAGCGATAGAGAAAAGTTGGAATTTCTTTTCCTGTACGATCGGCAGGAAAAAAACCTTAACGCCGCATATCGTTCATTTTGCTTCTGAATTCAAGCCATGGTTCTATAAAAGTGTGGACCCTTTCCAGGAGGATTATATTAAATTTTTGCTTCGATCCTCATGGAAGGACTATCAATTCCCTGATAAAAACGCATTCAACACGATCAAAAGGAAATTCCTTTTGTTTGCCCCGGCATTTTTAGTGGAAGGAATAACTTTCTTTACATTCGCTTTAAGACGGTTCATGCATTATTGTGCCCGACAGATAGCGTTGTTCTGGATCGAACGTAAACATTGATCAAATGAATGAACTATGAAAAAACTTAATTGTCTAAAACCCGCGCACCTGATCTTAAGGGCTTTTTACAAAATAGCAGGTTTTGATATTAAGGGAGACTGGAAATGCCCATCAAAACCTGACAGGGGAGTACTGCTGTCGTGCCTGATCATCTCCAATAAACTCTCTTTTTTGAAGAACATCTTGGAAGACCTGATGTTCCAGACATTACCGCAAGAGGAGTTTGAAGTCGTGGTGGTATTTGACGGGCCACAAAGCGGCGTTCCGGAACTGATCGAAGGATTCCGCAGGCATTTAACGATCCAGCTTCATATCAATGCGACCCCGGTACGTACGTTATCTGATCTCAGGAACATGTCCCTGGCCATGTCTCAAGGTCAATTTATACTATTCTTGGATGATGATTCAAGGATATTCCAGAAAGATTTTCTGGAAATGGCCATGGTTTTCTTAAAAGAGGCCCGTTGCGACATTTTAATACCCCAGGCCCATTCTTTGTACAGTATCGTCAATAAGCATTATGGCTTTTTGGACAAATTCTCTTTTACCTGCAGATGCTCATTTTACCATCGAAAGATCATTGAAGAAGCAGGGGGGTTCCTTAAAGGATTGCAGGCTTACGAAGATACAGAGTTAAGCATCCGCCTGATGATCAATAAGCCCAGGGTCCAATACATGGAGGAATTGAACTATTTTCATCCGCCCCTATATTTTGATTCGATGAGAAAACCCCTGGCCATCGGCCAGACGATCTTTCAGATCCGCCGGCACTATTCGTTCCTTGTCTGGCTGCTTGTATATTTTAATGCCCTGCGCTTTTTGCCATATGGGCTTATTCCCAACAACGTTTGCCGGCAATGGTTTAAGATAAGCTTAGGAGTGGCTTTGTACCCTTTTACAGGAAAATCTTATTATTATTAGGAAAAAAATTGTCGCAACGTATAAACGTTGCTATGATTTATCATGATGAATAAAAAGGATGGGAATATCTGGAAATACAGGGACCTCCTGTTGATCTTCATATGGAGGGACTTTAATGTCAAATACAGGTTTGCTTTACTGGGCATTGCCTGGGCCGTTATTCAACCGCTCTCCTTCATGCTTTTGTTCACCTTTATCTTCTCTTATGCAATGCCCATCAAGGTCTCAAAGTTCCCGCCAGCCATATTTTTTTATGCCGGCATTTTACCATGGTCATTCTTTGCCAACTCCATTACTTACGGGATCCAATGTTTTACGGGAAATCACCATTACCTGAAACAGGTCTATTTCCCGCGTATCATCCTGCCCTTGGTAGGGGTTTTTACGGCATTTGTCGATCTTTTGATCGCCTCGACCCT
>CAZFON010000273.1:0-3026 GCA_964520185.1 uncultured Planctomycetales bacterium
GCTCGCGGATCTCCTGCCATTTATTGACCAGGAATTTGGAATCGCGCAAAATTTCCTTTTCACCCTGGGCCATGGAAGCCGTGCGGATGATAAACCCTCCGCTTTTGGCAAAATTAAAAGTCCTTAAAAGGTCCCGGAGCCGCTGACGCTCTTCAGGCTTGTCGATTTTCTTGGAAATTCCGCTATGTTTGTCCACAGGCATGTACACCACAAAACGGCCGGCCAGGCTGACGTGGGTGGTAAGCCGGGCACCCTTGGTGCCAAAGGGGTCCTTGACCACCTGCACCAGGATCTCCTGGTCCTTTTTCAAAGGCAGTTCATTTTTGTCTTTGGGAGGCGGCCGGTTACCGTTGTTCTGCGGCCCTGCCTCCGGCGTGGGGGCGGGCTTGGGAAAGATCATGTTAAGGATCTTCTGCGGGGCGCTGGGCTCTGCCTCAACGCGTTCGATGTCCTTAAGAAAAGGGTTGTCCGCGTCGGTCAAATACAAAAAACCGTTCTTCTACTGGCCGATGTTGACAAAAGCTCCGTTGATGGAGGGTAAAATAGACTCCACCTTGCCCTTGTAGATGTTGCCGAGCATGGATTGATGGCGGTCAAGCTCAATGTAAAAATCATCCAGCTTGCCGTCCACCAGGACCGCGACACGCCTCTCATCGCGGCCGACTTGAATTAAAATTTCTTTTGGCACAGTTCTTTCTCCTTCCACAATATTAATAAATTATTCATCCAGGTTGTTGGCAGGATAGGAACTATGGAGAGGCGCCCGAAACAGAACTCTTACCTGCGGTGATGATATGCGGCGTCAGAAAGACAATCACTTCTTGCCTGGTCTTAGTTGGGTTGGTGCTTTTAAAAAGCCATCCTATGAAAGGGATGTCACCCAACACGGGGATCTTGGTCGTGGATTTAACCACCTGGTCCTTGATGAGCCCCCCAATGACTAAAGTCCTGCCGTTCTCGATCATCACATTGGTCTCAGCCTCTTCGTTGCTCGTTACCGGTAATTGATTATTATTGACCGATACGAACCCACTGGTCCCTGCCGAGGTGTCAATCGCCGAAATCTGCGGATGCACTTCCAATGTTACTAATCCTGCGTTATTCACATGCGGTGTAACCTCAAAATTAATACCGATTGCTAGTTGAGTAAATCCTGTTACCTGCAACTGCCCTGTACTGGAGTTAAATGTATACGTCGCCTCCGGATATTGTAAGCCGACATTGATCGTGGCCTTTTCATTGTCCAGCGTGACGATCCGCGGATTTGAAAGGATCTTGGTCGTGGTGCGGGTGCTTAAATATTGTAATGTTGCGGAAAGCTGTTGGGCATTAATGGTGCCGTACGTAAAAGAGCCCGGTGTTGCCGTCGTCGTAGCCAGTGAAGTACTGGGAGGAGGGAAAAGCGGGCCGGTGCCTGTCCCTGCTGCGGAAGGGACAAAGCCCTGCCATGGTTTGTTCCCAAAAGGAAAATAGGTCGGGACGCTTCCGCCGCTGATCGTGGTCGTGAAGCCGTTGGTCCAGTCGATCCCCAGATTCTCGGTGTTGGTCAGGTCGGTTTCCACGATCTTGGTCTCGATCAACACCTGCGGGGTGACCGTGTCAATGGACTTGATGACGCCGGCGATCAATTCGAGATTGTTATCCAGGTCCCGCACAATAATGGAATTGGTCCGCGCATCAAAATTAATGAATCCCCGTTTGCTGACCAGCTTATCAATGACTTTCAAGGCGTCCTCGGCCTTGGCAAAGCTAAGGCTAAAGGTCTTGTAGATCAAGGGCTCCTGGTTCTGCAGGGCCGCGGAATCCTCGCGGTATTTTTTCAAATTCTCGACGCTCATGACCGTAATGATATTGCCCTTGCGGTCAAAGCCGTAGCCGTAGGTGGACAGGATCACATCCAGGGCCTTCTGCCATGGCACATTTTTTAGTTCAATGTTGACGACCCCCGTCACTTCCGGGGCGGCCACGATGTTCACGCCGCTTTTAAAGGCCAGGACCTTCAGGACATTCCTGATGTCCGCATCCTGAAAATTCAAGCTCACCAGCCCTGACTCAGAAGGCAAAGTAGCCTGGGTCAGGTCATTGGCCGTTACCCCGCCGGAGCTTGTCGAGGACGCAGCCCAGGCCGTGGGTGTTAAAAGGGCCAATGCCAATAGGAACAAATTAAACTTACTCTTAAACACTACTATCTCCTTAAGACGGCTTTTTGAGCCGTAATATAAATCTCTCGTTGCCCTTCAAAAACTCCACATGGTCGACGGCGACACGGTCCACAATATAAGGCCCGATCTGATCATGGGCTTTGACGACCCTGCCGTTGACAATGGCCACGCTGTCGTTGCCGGTGGTATCGGCCACGATCCCTTCCAGGACCAGGTCATTGACCGCCATATCTTCATCGTAGGTGACCACGATCCCAGCTGAAGAGACCAGGGGAACAAAGGGATCTCTTTTACCATGATCATCATACACGAAAGACTCTTTAGCATAAACTAAATTTGCCGAAAATAATAATAACACAAAAGTGAGCATTTTCATCAAGTTTTACCCGCCTTAATCCGCCAAAACAAGCTTGATGGTCAAGGTAATTGACCGCGTGTTAAAACTGCTTTCGTCGTTCTGGACGATAAAATCTTTCATGATAAAAGACATTTCCCCATTTTCCATCTTATTTAAAAAAAGCCCGAAGTGATGATACCCGCAGCGGGCCTTGATCAAAACAGGCAGGGTATAATATTTACCGCCGCCGGCGGTCAAGGTCTCCACCTGGGCATATTCAGGGATAAGCTGGTCGATCTTGACGTTGTAATCCCTGGCGAAGCTGGAATTAGTGCTCAGGATGGACGGCACCTCCTGGATAGGACGCACCTTAAGATTAAGTAAACTTAAACTGTTACGCGCCTCCTGCAGGCCTTTCTTAAGCGACCCCAAACGCGCCCTATCAGTCAAGACCTGCTGGGTGTCCTCGGAGATCTTCTTGATCTGGCCATTGATATCGGAAATACTGGCGAACTGCGGCCAGACCA
>CAZFON010000274.1:0-3012 GCA_964520185.1 uncultured Planctomycetales bacterium
TGCTTCCTGGTGATTATTGCTCTTATTCTTATCATCCTTGATGTCCTTTACGAGATAAATAAAAAAAGGTGACATAAAAAAGGTGACAGGTACATTTTCCTAGTAAATTTTAATAGGAAAATGTACCTGTCACCTTTTTTTAGTGCTTTAAACTTTAATTGCGACGGTTGATCTTAGACAACAGGCGCAGGATCTCCATATAAAGCCAGATCAAGGTAACCATCAAGGCAAAGGCGCCATACCATTCCATATACTTCTCCAAGCCTTCACGGGAACCTGATTCGATAATGTCGAAATCCAACACCAGGGACATTGAAGCTATCCCCACGACAAACAAACTAAAGGCAATGCCTAACGGACCGCTGCCGTTGATAAAGCCAGGCTGATGAATACCAAACCAGGAAGCGGCCATGACCACAAAATAAAAAAGCATGATGCCGCCGATGGCGATTGTCAATCCCTTGCGGAGCGCAGGGGTTGCTTGCAGAAAACCTGCTTTATACCCAAAAAGCATGGCACAGGTCACGGCAAAGGTCAGGCCCACTGCCTGGATAACAATGCCAGGGTAACGCATTTCAAAATACGCGGAAAGGATGCCCAAAAGCAGGCCTTCACAAGCCGCGTATAAAGGAGCTGATACCGGTGCCCATTTTGGTTTAAAAGAAGTGGCAATAGCCAAAATCAAGCCTGCTATCATGGACCCAAAAAAGAGCATGCCTAACATGCCTGTACTTGCCGGATTAAAGGCTTTTGCCCAGGTCCACATGGCGCAAACCATCAAGATGGCCAGCAAGATAAAGCTTTTATTGACCGTACCTTGTATGGTCATGGCCGGCTCGCCCACGCCTACACGGGCAGCACCAAAAGTTCTTTCATTTAACGTCGGATTACTACTTTCCATTTTAACTTCCCTCCTGTTTAACTTAAAAAAAACCCGCGCACCGCAGTGCAATGCGTAGGATTATATTAGTATACACTCCTGCCATACAATCATCAAGCATAATCCCCCATCCGCCCTTTTGATCTTCCAACTTGTTAATGGGGTATATTTTAAACATGTCAAATGCTCTAAAAAGGAAAAAACCGCTGATCATCACTGACCACATCAACGGCAGGCCCCACAGGGAAATCATTATCCCCACCACTTCATCAATGCACAAGCAGCCAGGGTCTTTTTGGTTCATTTGTTTGGCCACGATACCAGTTGTCATGATGCCCAAGGCCAATATAACCAGCATCGTAATAGTATAGGCCGCAAAATTATCGCCCAGAAAATAGACAATGAACAATCCCCCTGCCGTGGCCCATGTCCCAGGCGCAACAGGAAGATATCCCACACCAAAAAAAGTGGCTATTGATCTAATTATAAAATTTCTCATTTTTGCTCCTGAAATAATCAATCCCGGAATAAACCGTCAAAATAACAGCCAGGATCATGAGACCTTCATTTACGGTAAGCCAAATCCTATGAGCCTGTTGGATCGCTAAATATAACAAAATCGATGAGACCGCAATGATCTGCACTACGGTCTTTATCTTTCCTGCTCGTTCCGCGGCCAACACCTGGCCTTGCCGGAAAGCCATAAGCCTGGACCCTGTCACTACAAGTTCACGGACGGCGATCACAACGAACATCCACCAGGCGATCATCCTGATATGGGCCAGGATGCCGAAGACGGACAAAAGCAATATCTTATCAGCTACCGGGTCCATGATCTTGCCGAAATCGCTGATCAGCCCCTGTTTTTTGGCAATATGACCGTCATAAAAATCCGTCAGGGAAGCCATGGCGAAAACTATCACCGCCAAAATGTAGCCCGTCCGGGTATTGGCCTTCAAAAGAAAGACCAGGATGCCCGCCAAAACGATGCGCGAAAGGGTCAAGATATTTGGTAAATTCATTGTACCACCCCGGCTAAATCATATTCATAGGCATCGGTGATGAAGACCTGGACAAAATCCCCTGTTTTCAACGTTGCCTTGGAACGCACAAAAACCACGCCATCCACATCAGGAGCATCATATTCGCTGCGGCCAATATAACTGCCTGGGTTATCTTTCTCTTTTTCTTCGATCAAGACCTTTAGGGTGCGGCCTATAAAAGACCGCTGAATTTCCCTGGAAATACCCAGCTGGTCCTGCATCAAGGTATTCATCCGGGTCTTTTTGATCTTCTCAGGCACCTGACCTTGCATTTGTGCCGCCTTGGTGCCTTCTTCCTGCGAATATACGAAAACGCCAACCCGTTCAAAACGGGAATCTTTGATAAAAGCGCGCAATTGTTCAAAATCTTCGTTTGTCTCGCCCGGAAGACCGGCGATGAAGGTCGTGCGCAAGAAAGCCTGCGGCATGGCCTCGCGTATCTTCCGGATCAGTTCCAACGTTCCAACGGTCGTGATATTGCGGTTCTGTTCAAGCAAAAGATGGTCGCTGATATGCTGCAGAGGCATATCAATGTATTTGCAGATCTTAGGCTCCCTGGCCATGATCTCAATAAGCTCATCAGTCACATGGGAAGGAAACGCGTACAATAAACGTATCCACTGAATATTTTTGACCACTCCGACAAGCTCCTTGAGCAGGCGCGCCAGCGTTTTTTCGCGGTACAGATCCATGCCATAGGCGGTAATGTCCTGGCCAATGATATTGATCTCTTTAACACCCTTGTCATCCAAAGCCTTGACCTCTTTGACAACGGACTCAATGGTGCGCGAGATGAATTTTCCCTTTATTTTAGGGATTGCGCAAAAAGAGCAGGCATTAAAACAGCTTTCGCAAATTTTCACATAGGCAAAATGTTTAGGGGTCAACTGTATTTGACCGGGCAAATCGTCCCTGTTAAGGGTTGGCGTCCCGACAAAGGCATCGACCTCACGGAACTCCTTGGCCAAGTCCTTGCCGTAACGCTGGGCCAAGCATCCGGCAACGATCACCTTTTTGATCGTGCCCTTCTTCTTAAGCTCGATAAGGTCCAGGATGGTATCAATGGATTCCTTGCGGGCGTCCTCAATA
>CAZFON010000275.1:0-2997 GCA_964520185.1 uncultured Planctomycetales bacterium
GCCCCATTTAAAAGAGCCGCTGTCTGCTTTTAATTCACCCATTAAAATCTGGAAAAACGTGGTTTTAACAAGGTCATTGGGCCCTACAAAAGCGATCTTGTCGCCTTTGTGGACATGCAGGGAAAAATCCTTGAACATCAATTGCCCATCAATGGTTTTGGTAAGGTTCTCCACATGCAGGACATCATTTCCTGCTTCACGTTCCGGCTTGAAATTTATAAACGGATATTTGCGCGAAGAAGGCTTGATCTCCTCCAAGGTCAATTTCTCCAAAATTTTCTTTCGGCTTGTCGCCTGACGCGCTTTTGAGGCATTGGCGGAAAAACGGGCGATGAAATCCTGCAACTCCTTGCGCTTCTCCTCCGTCTTTTTATTGGACTCTGAACGCTGCCTGAGCGCTAAGGAGCTTGCCTCGATCCAAAAACTGTAATTGCCGGAAAACATCTGGATCTTGCCGAAATCGATATCACAGGTATAGGTGCATACCTTGTCCAGAAAATGGCGGTCATGCGAAACAACGATGGCCGTATTCTCAAAATTGATCAGGAATTCCTCGAGCCACATGCACGTGTGGACATCCAGGGAGTTGGTGGGCTCATCGAGGATCAGGATATCAGGATTTCCAAAAAGCGCCTGCGCTAAAAGCACGCGCACCTTAAGGGAGCCTTCCAATTGTTTCATTTGCTGCTGGTGCAAATCTTCCGTAATGCCCAGGTCGCTCAAAAGTTTAGCAGCCTCGGATTCAGCATTCCAGCCGTTCATTTCGGCAAATTGGGCCTCAAGCTCAGAAGCACGCAAACCATCCGCATCGCTGAAATCAGGTTTGCCGTAAAGCTCTTCTTTCTCCTTCATCACACTGTAGAGCTCTTTATGCCCCATGAGCACCGTCATCAATACAGTGGACTCATCAAAAGCAAACTGGTCCTGCTTAAGCACGGAAATGCGTTTTCCCCCGGCAACGCTGACCGAACCCTTGGTGGCATCCAGTTCCCCTGATAAAATTTTCAGGAAGGTGGACTTGCCCGAACCATTGGCGCCGATAATGCCGTAACAATTGCCGGGATTAAAGGTGATATTAACCCCATCAAATAATACGCGCTTACCGAATTGGAGTGATACATTGTTAACAGAAATCAATTTTCCCTGTTCCTTTGTTGTCGTTAGGTTTAAATATTGCAACGCTATTAACGAAGGCGAAATTATAGCATAACCCTCGCCAAACTCCAGTAATTTCCATTGCTTGCATTATTACTTAATTAGTGTTAGGCTTGAAGGCTATGAATACATCTAATGAACAAAACTTTTATGGATTAGGTATTGCCCCGGCCATTCTTGCCGTTATTGAACGTTTAAAATTCGTTGTACCAACCAAGATCCAGTTCCAGGCCATACCCATTGCCCTGCAAGGTCAGGATGTCATGGGCATTGCCCAGACCGGAACAGGCAAGACCATGGCCTTCGGTATACCCTTGATCCAACGTCTGGCCCAGGTCAAAGGCAAGGCCTTGATCGTGGTCCCAACCCGGGAGCTGGCCATTCAGGTTGATGAAAGCCTGCGTAAGATCGCAACAGCATCAGGCCTCAGGACCTCAGTCCTCATCGGTGGAGACTCCATGCCCAAGCAGATCCAAAGCTTGAAATTACATCCGCGTATTTTGATAGGTACGCCTGGCCGCCTGATCGATCATATGGAGCAAAGAACCATTAATCTTAATGACGCGCATATTTTGGTCCTGGATGAAGCTGACCGCATGCTTGATATGGGTTTTGGACCGCAAATTGCCAAACTGCTTAAGCAAGTCCCTCAAGACAGGCAAACCATGCTTTTTTCAGCAACCATGCCTGAGACAATCATGGGCATTGCCCGCAATTACATGAAACTGCCTGTACGGGTGGAAGTAGCGCCTTCCGGCACGGCGGCTGACAACCTCGTGCAGGAGCTTTTCATTGTGCGCAAGGAATTAAAATCTCAATTGCTGGAAAGCATGCTGGGCAAATATCAAGGCCCTGTTCTTATTTTTTGCCGCACTAAATTCGGTGTTGCACGTTTGACCAAACAATTACGCCACTCAAAACATAACGCAGCGGAAACACATTCAGACCGCTCCTTAAGTCAGCGCAAGGAAGCCTTGGAAGGCTTTAAGCGCGGCAAATATCGTATTCTAGTGGCTACGGACATTGCCGCACGAGGCATTGATGTTAAGGGAATTGAGCTGGTGATCAACTACGACTTGCCTGATGATCCGGAGAATTATGTACACCGCATCGGCCGCACCGGCCGCGCAGGATTTGCCGGCTGTGCCATCTCTTTTGCCACACCTGACCAGCGCCTGGATGTTAAAAATATCGAACGGATCCTCAACAAGACCCTGCCTGTGACTGAAAGTCACCCGACGATACCCTTAGAGAGGTTCCACCAGCCCAAATCACCGGTGATGGCTTTTCAAACCCCCCGCCGCCTGCGTCTGCGCCGAAGATAATTACTGCTTTTGCAGCCAGGTTTGCGCTTCCTGAGTTATATTGGAATTCTTCTTTAGAATGATATACAAGTCGTCCTTTTTATCCAGGGCTTCGCGGATCGCCTTGAGCTGGGCAAAACTATGCTTGGGGATATGAACGCGCTTTAGGTGATAGATGCTGTCCACCCTGATGGTGCCCTCGCCGCGGGTATACTTGACGCTTGCTTCCATGAAATCCGTCTTCAAACTAAAATCCTGAGGTACAAAATTTATCTTCAAGCCATCAGGAATATGATAGGTGTTATGGTTGATGACCATGGAATTGGTAGGAAGAAAGACCGGATAACGGCGTTTATCTTCTGAAAAATCAGGCATGCCCCCTTGCTGCTCTTCCCTTAAAAGCACCATGTCATTGGCCATCTGATAAACATGTTCAGCCCCGTATTTAAAATCAAATTCAACTGGGCCGTAACGGGTCTCCAGGCCTTTGACGTCCTCGTCCGTGATCTTGCCGCCCTGGGCAAAGCTTGCCTGCAAA
>CAZFON010000276.1:0-2997 GCA_964520185.1 uncultured Planctomycetales bacterium
CGCACACAATACACCAATGACCACGGCAGCAATGAGCGAGCGTTGCATAAACAAATATTGGAAGGGGTCAGTTAAATAATGCATCAGTTACAATCACATCCTTGATGGCCATGGTCTGGGTCATCCTGATGTTCCATGGCAGAGATCTTTTTGCCTTCTTTTAAATAAATGGCCTGATCATAGCGGCCCTCTTCCTGGTCATAATAATGGGTCGCCACCATGACCGTTTTGCCCTGGGACTTGATCTTACGCAATAGCTCCCCCACTGTCCGGCGGGTCGTGGCATCCACGGCGTTAAGGGGCTCATCTAATAAAAGCAAGTCGGCATTTTGGGCCAGGGCACGTGCGATCAAGACCCTCTGCTGCTGCCCGCCGGAAAGCTTGCTGATCTGCCGGTTGGCCAGGTCCAGGACGTTCATTTCCTTCAGAGCACTGCGGGCAATTTCAAGATCCCTTTTTCGAGGTCTCTTAAACCAGCCTAAATAAACATAACGCCCCATCAGGACCAGATCAAGCACACTCACAGGGAAATGCCAGTCGATCTCGCTGCGTTGAGGCAGATAAACGACCCTGTGATGACAAGCGCCTAAAGGATGGCCGAAAACACGGATGTTCCCCGCGCGAATGGGCAATAGGCCGCAGATGGCTTTAAATAGCGTGGATTTACCAGCGCCATTGGGGCCCACCAGCGCTATCGATGATCCAGCCGGAATGCTGATACTGAAATCCTTAAGGGAAAGTTTTTCATCCGAAGGATAAGAAACGCCCAATCCCTCTATTTCCAAGGCAGGGGCCTTGGGATCAGGAGAGCTGTGATGGTGTCGGCAATAGGGAAATTTCATTTGTTTATAATAGCATAAAGAAAAAAAGGTGACAGGTACATTTTTAATCTAAAAATGTACCTGTCACCTTTTTTTCACATTTTTTCCAATCGAAACCTAATAGGTATAGTGACCCTGGATTCAACCGGCAAATCGCCGATATGGCCAGGCTGGAACCTCCAGTGCCGTACTGCCCTTAATGCCGCCCCATCAAGCAGGCGATAACCGCAGCTTTTGATGACTTCAACACTGACAGGCAAGCCTTGCCGGTTAACGTCAACGGACAATATCACCAACCCCTCCTGCCGCATTTGCTTAGCCAATTCCGGATATTCTGGCGCGGAATTTTGAAAATAATCAGGATTTGCTTTTGTCACTACGACCGATGAGGAATGAATTTTATGTTGTTGGATGTTTTCCGCTGTTTTATGTATGTTCATAAATGAGGTTGCGTCTTTAACAAAGACAGCAGGTGTCATCAATGATTGTTGCGTCTTGCCTGTGTCTTCGATGCTGACCTCCACCGCCTGAACGGGTTGAATGCTAAATTGAACACGGGGTATAAATGTCATCTTTGATCCAGAAATAATTAAAATGATCCCATGGATCAATAAAGAAACGATGACGCTTAAGCAGATCCCTTGATTTTCATTTACGCTAAAAGAGATCATGATTAAAAGTACATCGAAATCCCGCCATAATATCCCCGGCGCGGGCCAAATTGTGGTGCAAACACGCCAACTCCTGAACCGCTCCTTAACTCATAAACCTCATCAAAAACATTGACCACATCAAAGCGGACCTTGATATCATTTTTATCATTGATCTTAAAGGTGTGTTCTAACCCAAGATTGACTGGATTATAAGAGCCTACCCGTTTACCATTAGGTATGTTAGTATCCCCACGCAGGCCGTCTTGACGCAACCCGCTACCGAAAAGCACATCAGCATAGACCTTGGTCCCATAAAATTCATACGCCAACCCGGAAGAAACCGTAAGGCTCTGATCATGGTCCAAAGATATCCAGTGATCGGCAACATAATTTAAATCATCCTGAGAAAATTGAAACTGACTAGAAGCCCAATTCTTACCTAAAGCGTGGCTATAGGCTATGTTCGCATACCCGGAAAAGCCTCCTTTTCTATAATTGATCGTTAATTCAGATCCACCCACCTGACCTTTTGAATAATTAAAAGGAGTGATGATAGGTGCCGCCCCAAACTGCCCGTCATCAAGCTGGTCACTAGCCGTTTTGTAATAATTATCCCAACCGACTTGCAATTCAGGTGAAAAATGATGGGTCACTCCTAAATCATAATAATTTGAACGTTCTGCCATGGTAGGCGAATTTTTGTCAATTGCCGCAGCATTGGTTGTGCCATCAAAAATAGCAGGATTGATGTTTTGTGCCAACTCAAGCGGCGGCGGGGTAAAATAACGGGCATATCCGGCATGAACCTTAGTGACCTGATCAACTTCATAAACGGCATTGATACGAGGACTAAACTGATACTCATTAAGGTATTGGTATGACTGATCAAAACGACCACCATAATTAAGGGTTAGTCTACCCGTGAGCTTCCATTCATCCTGTAAATAAAGACCGTACTGCTCTCCTTGTTTTTGATTTTTATAAATGATCGATTCCGGAATTGATGACGTAGGATTACCGCTACCATCAACTGGAAAAACTGAGGAGTTATTCTCGTTAATTGCATCACTGATCGTGAACATTGACCCGGCACGGAGAGTATGGTTCTCATTTAATTCATAACTGCCGTCAAGCTCAATACCATTGGTCAAGATACTGTCATTGATTTTGGAGGCTACCCCATTATAGTCCAAATCCCCGATCACATCCGGCAGGAAATTGACCTCGCTAAAACGAGTAAAAGCAGCCAACTGATAATTAAGTTTATCTTCAACCTTTTGAAACGTGGCAACACCATAAAAATTCTGCTCTATCTGGCGTTCATTCACATCAGCAGAATTGATGAGTGGAAATCCAGTAGGGTATGTAAGCCCATTGGTGGTAAAAAAATCTGTACCGCCAGGACTATTAGGAACTCGAAAATCACTATGGGAAGCGCTAAGCATAACGCTGATGCGGAAGTTATCATCAATGATCAATGAAACATATGCAAACATCTTGACATGCTGGGTCTGGACGAGTAG
>CAZFON010000277.1:0-2986 GCA_964520185.1 uncultured Planctomycetales bacterium
CAGCGGGGCCTTACCTACTGAAGTATCGACCTGTTTATTATCAACAGTCAACGTATAATCCAGGGTCACTTTTTTACCAGGGCCAACGGCAAGATCGTCTGCCCAGGCGCCCTGATTCAACATGATTGTCGCTGACAAAACAATACACATTGCTAAAACCTTTTTCATAAAACCTCTTTTCTCTTAGCTACTCTTTTTAATATCAAAGAGTTGCATTCTAATGCATGATTTAATTATTTAAAACCTTTTTTTATACTGCACATAGACCTGGGTTTCGGATTGAGGCTGGATATCCTGCACATAGGAAGGGTAACTGTCCTGGGTCAAGACCTGCTGTGATACATTCAGGCTCACGTTGTTACTGACATCCATCTCACCGTTGATCTTACGGGAATAATATGTATTCGTGGCCCACAGCGGCAACGGCTTCTGGTCCATTTCAGCACCGAGCTTTAAATTTTTGGTCAGCCTTGTCTTGAATCCGACGGCCGGCTCATCATTGGTGTCTTGAGTGGAATAATTCAAAAAATTCTCGGCCAATTGGCTCGAATTGACGCTGTTAAACGGAGATCTGGAAAAGGAAATTCCGGTAAATAAAACCTGCATGGCCTCTTCCGGCGGCATGGGCGGGTCTGAGGTCACGGTCATTTGCGGATTTGATAAAATCCCCTTGATGGCTATATGAATGTCCGCATCCTCTGCCCTGGCGCCCATATGAATATTCAACATCGGATTGGTCGGATTGCCGGTAAAAATGAGCTTACTTGATATGAGTTGCAGATTAACCTTCCTTATATTGATCTGCCCTGCATTAAACAGGACCTCGCCCTTGATCTGAAATTCCCTCAAGACAGGCCATACCATCTCCAAATTCATACTTGAGGAAGTGTTTGTCAAATGGATCGATTTGTACCAAACATTGTCCGCTGAAAAAGGGCCGCTGATCTTAAGGTCCCTCAAAGTCCCTTGGATGTTGAGGTCCATATTGGAAACAAAACCCTGCAGGCTCTTTTTGACTTCCTGGCCTACCCAGAAACGGGTCAGCTCATGGAGGTCCACATACCTGCCATAAAGTTCGCCCTTAATGGCCCCTGAATGGACCTCACCGGTAAACACCACCGGATCGCTGTCGGGCATGAAAATGCGGGCATTGAAAATATACATGTCATAATGCGGCGGATAGCTTAAAGGAAAGTATACGCGAACTTCCTGGATGTTCAGCAAGGCATCCGGCAAATAGGAAAGCCCCCGGATATGAACGTCCTGGAGGATAAAACCATTTTCCAGGGTGCCCTGATGATGACCGACGTGCATGAGCCCCACGGCAAGGAATTTTTGCTTGAAAAAATACACCAGCACCTTGCCGCCCAAAGGAGTGGTGATCAAGTAAGCCAGGAGCATGTTGAGAAGCAGCACAACGCAAAAGGCCGTCACTAAAATGGCTTTGATAAGTCTTTTTAACTTGCGCATAGGTGAATTGGAACTTTAGAAAGTGTGGATACCTGACATTATTTCAACGATGCCCCGCCTGACCATCATCACCCCGATGGCCGCCAGCAGAAGCATCATCACTTTGGATAAAGCGCGGGAACCAGCCTGGCCCAACAAGCGCATCAATTTATCAGAAAAACTAAATACTATGCCCACGATGCCGATATTAAGAAAAAGCGCAATCAGAGTTATTCCCAAGCCATGAACACTTACCAGCATCAAAGAGATCGTCAATACCGCCGGACCTACAATCAAAGGCGTCCCTATCGGCACTGCCCCTAATTCTGAAACCGTCCCTCGCCGGGTCTTGCCCTGCACGGTCAAGTCCACCATGGCCAAACAAAAAAGGATGACCCCGCCTGCAACCATAAAATCGCCCATGGTAATGCCTAAAAAATGAAAAATACCCTTACCCAAAAGTATAAAACCCACTGCCACCAGGCTTGCAGTTAGCAGGGACTGAAAAATGATCTGCTGCTTCTCCTGAGGCTTGAGACCTTGGGTCAGGGTGGCAAAAATCGGCAGGATCCCGATGGGATCAACCGTAAAGAACATGGGAATAAAAGTTAACAGGATCTCATTAAACATAGACCATCCCTTCTTTTAATATTATAACATAATTGGATTTATTAAGAAAAAGTGACTAAAAAGGGTGACAAATAAAAGGTGACAGGTACATTTTTCTTTCCAAATATAAATAGAAAAATGTACCTGTCACCTTTTATTTGTCACCTTTATCTATAGCTGAGGACCGGCGTTGATCAGGTTGCGGCCGATGGGGGTGTCAGAAAAAATCTTGAAATTTTCGATGAACAAGGCCCCCAGCTTGCGTAGCGAGGCATCATATGCGTTCTTGTCCGCCCACAGATGACGGGGATTTAATGTCTTATTATCCACCCCATTGATGTATTTTGGAATTTGGAGGTTGAATACGGGCAACGCCTCAAAACCGCCAGCTTCGATGCTGCCGTCTAAAATGGCATCCACGGTCAGGCGGTTGTCCCTTAAAGGAATACGGTGACCGACCCCATAAGGCCCTGCAACCCAACCGGTATTGACAAGATAGGCTGAACTGTTATGTTCCTGCATCTTTTGGGCCAGGATTTCGGCATACATCGTGGGATGCACCATCAAAAAAGCTTTACCGAAACAAGCGGAAAAAGTGGCCTGTGGCTCCTTAATGCCCAGCTCTGTGCCTGCGACCTTAGCCGTATAACCGCTTAAATAATGGTACATGGCCTGCTCCTTGGTCAATTTGGACACCGGCGGAAGCACTCCATAAGCATCACAGGCCAAAAAGATGATCTTGGAAGGATGCCCCCCTTTGGAGACAGGTTTGACGATATTTTCAATGTGCCCGATGGGATAGGAAACCCGGGTGTTCTCTGTCTTCTTTTGAGAAGCAAAATTTACCTTGCCATTCTCATCGATATCTACATTCTCAAGAAGGGCGTTGCGCCTGATGGCCGCATAAACCTCGGGCTCGCGTTCAGGT
>CAZFON010000278.1:0-2980 GCA_964520185.1 uncultured Planctomycetales bacterium
AGTCCTTGCACTCCTGGGAGGACATGAAATAATCACGGTCAGTGTCCTTGACGATCTTTTCCATTGGCTGGCCCGTATGGTGGCACAAAATTTTATTAAGTTCGTCCTTCATGCGCAAAATTTCCTGGGCCTGGATATGGATATCGCTGGCCGTGCCCTGTGTCCCGCCCCAGGGCTGGTGGATCATGATACGGGCATTGGGAAGCGCGTAACGCTTGCCCTTGGCACCGGCAGTCAGCAACACTGCGCCCATGCTCGCTGCCTGTCCGACACAACAGGTCACCACATCAGGCTTAACGTATTGCATCGTGTCATAAATGGCCAATCCTGCGGTCACCGAACCGCCCGGTGAATTGACATACAAAAAGATGTCCTTTTCCTTGTCCTCGGATTGAAGGTAAAGAAGCTGGGCAATGATCAAATTGGCCACGTGGTCATCCACGGCCGTACCTAAAAAAATGATACGTTCCTTCAAAAGCCGGGAATAGATGTCATAGGCGCGTTCGCCCTGACCAGTTTTCTCGACGACCATGGGCACTAATAATTGAGATCTTTCCATATAAAATCTCCTTTAGCGATCTTGATAAATTTTTAATCCTAGACTACTTTTCTTTCTTATCTTTTTTATCTTCCTTGGCTTCCTGCCAATCAGCTTCCTTCAGCAGGAATTCGATCACCTTGGTAGGTACGCTTTCCGTTTCATTAGCAGCGGTGATATTCTCGCGTTTCGCGATCTCCTCTAAAACCAGATAGATCTTCACCTCTCGCTCAACGATGGGCTGCAGTTCTTTTTGAAGCTCCTCTTCTTTTTTCTTCAAACCCTCATCATTCATGCCCTGGGATTTATAACGCTTCAAGGCATCTTGCAAGCGGTAATGCAGCTGGCGCTTGACCAGGGATTGCGGAAGGACCAGTTTAGCATTTTTAATCAATTCTTCCACCAATTGATTTTCCACATCCATGCGGTTGTGGCGGTCCTTATCGGACTCCAACTGGTGTTTGAGGGCCTTCTTGAATTCTTCGAGATCGGGAAAACCCATACCCTTGGCAAAATTATCATCGATGGTGACTTCCCCTTCGCCGCGGCCCTTTTTGAAGAATTCCAGGGTCTTTTGCAATTCTTCCTCGGTGACTTCATTCTTTTTACGCTCGACCTTGATACCTTTGTATTTATTGACCACAACCTCAGGCCGGATATCCAATGTCGCCTTAAAAGTCAAAACGCCGTCTTTAAGGTCCACGTCGCTGATCTCCGGCAGGTCGATAGGGTTCAATTGGTGCTGGAGTAACCCCTCATGATATGCCTGGGGAATTATCTTTTTGATGGTCTCATCCTTGGCCAATTGGCCATGGGAGCTCATCAAAATATGGCGGGGCACCTTGCCCGGCCTGAAACCTTTGACCTTGGCATGCTTGCCGATCTCTACATAAATGGAATCCATCTCCTCGGAGACTTTCTCGCGCGGGACCTCAAACTTCATTTCACGTTTTAATGAATCCAGCTTCTTAACTTCGACTTTCATCTGTTTCCCTTTCTCTTACATACTAAACTTTTCACCCAAATAGATCTTTCGTGCCTTGGGATCATTGATCAGGTCCTGTGCGCTGCCCGATATAAGAACGCGCCCGTCTGCGACAAGATAGGCCCTGTCGGTAATGGACAGCGTCTCACGAACATTGTGATCTGTCAATAAAATCCCTAAGCCCCTTTTTTTCAGGTCCTTGATGATCTCCTGCGCTTCCGCCACCACAATAGGGTCAATGCCGGAAAAAGGCTCATCAAGGAGCAAGAACGAAGGATTAGTCACTAAAGCCCTGGTGATTTCCAGGCGACGGCGTTCGCCGCCGGAAAGCGTATACGCCTTGGCCCTGGCCAAATGCGAAATGTTCAGTTCTTCAAGCAATGATTCCAGGCGGTGCTTGCGTTCCGTAGGTGAGATGTTCAAGGTTTCCAAAACCGCCATGATGTTCTCTGCAACGGTCAGCTTGCGGAAGATGGAAGACTCCTGCGCCAGGTACCCCATCCCTAAACGACAGCGCTCATGGATCGGCCTTTTGGTGATGTCCTCCTGGTCAAAGATCACCTGGCCTTCTTCAGGGCTGATAATACCAACCACCATGTAAAAGCTGGTGGTCTTGCCTGCACCATTGGGCCCCAGAAGCCCGACGATCTCCGAACGGCCCACGGTAATGCTTAAACCATCCACCACCCGGCGGCCGCCGTAAACTTTGACTAGATTTTTAGCTTCCAGCAAACGCATGGCTACTCGTCCTTGTTCTTGTTCTTATCCTTTTTCTTAAAGGCGTTATTCATCTTGGCACCGGCGGTATCAAAAATGATCTTGGGCCTGCCGATCATGGTCAAGACCTCCGTAGAGCCCTCATAGATCATTTTATCCGCGAAGCTGACACTAAGCCCCTGAATAGCTTTAGCGTGGCCGGAGCAGATCGCTTTTTTGATCTTTTTATTTGACTGGTCAAACCATATTTCCATTTTATCGCAATGCAGTTCGCGGCCTGTAGCCGGATCCACCGACACCACATGGTCATTGAATACCGCATACATCGTGGCCTGGTTCATTTGCATGGGCCCATCTGAGGTAATGGTCACGGTCTGATCATCAGCCTCGCCATCTCCCTGGGAATGTACGGTTGCTTTCACGTCTTTTTCGATCTTCGTCTTTTTCAAATTAGGATGTGCCACCATTCCCTTGCCCGTCACAACCCCCTGATCATCCACAATTTTGACGTTATCCTTGGTGCTGACCAAATCCTTATTACGGTCCCAGTCCAGGGTGTTGGTGGTCATCTTGGTGCCGCGGTTATTGGATGTAACGACCACATTGTCCTGCAGGTGCACATTGCCGCTGGTCTTATTGATCGTGCCGTGGTCGGCTGTCAAATTAGCGTCCTGCTTGCCGTAAAAATTAGCGTCCACATTAGTGATCTGAATGTTCTGTTCAGTGATATCCGCTTTGGT
>CAZFON010000279.1:0-2957 GCA_964520185.1 uncultured Planctomycetales bacterium
GTCAATTCCAACCCCGCCACCATCATGACCGATCCAGGTCTTGCCGATGCCACCTATATCGAACCCCTCACCCCGGAATTCATGGAAGCGATCATCCGCAAGGAAAGGCCCGATGCCATTTTGCCTACCTTGGGCGGGCAGACCGGACTTAATCTGGCCATGAAACTTCATGAGCAGGGCATTTTGGCCAAGTATAACGTCGAGATGCTGGGCGCTAAATATGAGGTCATTAAAAAAGCCGAGGACCGCAGTGAATTCAAGGCCGCGGCCATCAAGGTAGGCCTCGATGTGCCTAAAAGCGGTTTTGCTTATAATGTGGCCCAAGCCAAGCAGGTTGTCAAAGATCTCGGATTCCCATGCATCATCAGGCCTTCCTTTACCCTGGGAGGCACGGGCGGAGGGATCGTGCGCGATGAGGTTGAATTAGAACGCATTGCCTCCTTAGGCATCGAAAGCTCCATGACCCACGAGATCCTTATCGAGGAATCTATCGAAGGATGGAAGGAATATGAGCTCGAAGTGATGCGGGACCATAACGATAATGTGGTGATCGTCTGTTCCATCGAAAATTTGGACCCCATGGGTGTACATACCGGAGACAGCATTACCGTGGCTCCGGCGCAGACCCTGACCGACGCGGAATACCAACACATGCGCGATGCCTCCATCCGTTTGATCCGCGAGATCGGCGTTGAAACCGGCGGTTCGAACATCCAATTCGCCATAGATCCCACCAACGGCCGCATGGTGGTCATTGAAATGAACCCGCGCGTCTCGCGTTCATCCGCGCTGGCTTCCAAGGCCACGGGATTTCCTATTGCCAAATTCGCAGCCAAGTTAGCCGTGGGCTATGCGCTTGACGAGATCCAGAATGATATCACCCGGGAAACGCCGGCTTGCTTTGAACCCACCATTGATTATGTGGTGGTCAAGATACCGCGGTTCACTTTCGAAAAATTCCCCGAAGCCAAAGACATTTTAGGCGTGCAGATGAAAAGCGTTGGAGAGACCATGGCTATCGGCCGCAATTTCAAGGAGGCTTTGCAAAAGGGTTTAAGGGGATTGGAAATCGACCATATCGGCCTGGACAACAAACAGGACTGGCGCTATATCGAAGAGGCCAAGTTGCGCCTGCGCATCGAGGAGGCCAATGCCTCGCGGATCTTTTATTTGAAATATGCCCTGCAAAAAGGCATGACCATTGAGCAGGTCTCCCAGATCTCCAAGATCGATATCTGGTTCATTGACCAAATAGCCCAAATTGTAGAGCTGGAAGACCATTTAAAGTCCGTCGCTGCCGCCACCGGTACCCTGGGCCCGGAGCTTTTGCGACAAGCCAAGGAATATGGCTTTTCCGATGCCCAGTTGGCGGAGATCCTCAACAAAAGCGAAAAAGACGTGCGCCAGATGCGCAAAGACATGGGCATCGTGACAACCTTCAAACTGGTGGACACCTGTGCCGCGGAATTCGAGGCCTATACGCCGTATTATTACTCTACCTATGAGACCGAAGATGAGGCGATCATCAACAGCCGGAGGCGTAAATCGAAAAAGAAAAAGATCATGATCTTAGGCGGTGGCCCAAACCGTATCGGCCAGGGGATCGAATTCGATTATTGCTGCTGCCACGCCTCGTTCGCCCTTAAGGAAATGGGCTTTGAGACCATCATGGTCAATTCCAACCCGGAGACCGTATCGACGGATTATGACACTTCCGACAGGCTGTATTTTGAGCCCTTGACCTTTGAGGATGTGATGAATATTTTTGACGTGGAAAAGCCCGATGGCGTCATCGTGCAGTTCGGCGGCCAGACGCCGCTGAATTTGGCCAGGCGGCTTTCCCAGGCAGGCGTGCCGATCATCGGGACCAGTGTCGATTCCATCGACCTGGCTGAAAACCGCGAGCATTTTTCAAAGTTAATGGACCAGCTCAAACTCAGGCAGCCGGCCAATGCCTCGACCACCAGCAAGGAAGAGACCCTTGATGCCGCCAATCGCATTGGATATCCGGTACTGGTCAGGCCGTCCTACGTTCTAGGCGGACGGGCCATGCGCATTGTTTATGATGAGGAATCGCTGAGATCCTTTTTGGATGAGGTGCACAGCGTCTCGCGCGGGCATCCGGTCCTGATCGATAAATTCCTGGAAGATGCCCAGGAAGTGGACGTGGATGCCATTTGCGACGGGCATGAAGTTTGGGTGGCCGGGGTCATGGAGCATATTGAGAACGCGGGCATTCATTCAGGAGATTCAGCCTGCGTTTTGCCGCCGCATACTTTAAGCGAAGAGGTCATTGAAGACATCAAAAATCAGACCAGGCTGCTGGCCCATAGCCTGAAGGTCGTGGGGCTGATGAACATCCAATTTGCCGTCAAGGGACGCCTGGTCTACGTGCTGGAGGTCAACCCGCGTGCTTCACGCACCGCACCCTTTGTCAGCAAAGCCACCGGAAAGCCGCTGGCCAAGATCGCGGCGCAGATCATGGCAGGCAAAGTTTTAAGCGATTTCGAACTAGTCAATCCGGATGAATTAAAATATATTTGCGTCAAAGAGTGCGTTTTACCATTCAGCCGATTTTCAGGCGTGGACATTATTTTAGGCCCGGAAATGAAATCCACGGGTGAAGTCATGGGCATTGCTTCGAATTTCGGCGCGGCCTTTGCCAAGTCCCAATTGGCCGCCAATCAGGCCTTGCCTAAGCAAGGCACTGTTTTTATCAGCGTCAATGAACATGATAAGAGGGACGTGGCTTTTATTGCCAAGAAACTGGCGGACCTGAAATTCAAGATCATGGCGACCAAAGGGACAGCCAAGGCCTTGCGTTCCGCTGGGATAGATGTGGCCATTGTTGAGAAACATTATGAAGGCCAAGAGGCGGCGGAATTTTCCATACAGCAGGAAAACGCGTTGACATTAGTCAAAAAAGGTGAGATAAACTTAATTATCAATACACCTTC
>CAZFON010000280.1:0-2941 GCA_964520185.1 uncultured Planctomycetales bacterium
CTTTACCGTGAGCATTAAACATAGCAGGGCGTATGAATTTGGGGCATTAAAACTTTATTTGCGCCTTAAGTCAAAGGGAGTGATTCAAGAGATAAATTTAGGGACAGATCCGCAGGTTAGGCGGGAATCCAGGCGACGTAATCGTTATGAATATGACGTGGATCCGCATTTTGCCAATGGGATCCTTGAAATAGAGTTGGTCCTGAAGACCCAGAATGAGAAGATCGCCATTGTTTTGGATTCAAGGCGGTTTAAAGAGATCAAAAAGATCAAGCCCCGCTCCGTTTCCAATGAACCGTTCGATTATCCCGTGACATTAGGGGCATCTTCTGAGGCGAAGGCGGCGCTTCCTGTGGTCGTATTGACCATGGAAGCGATGATGACCCGATTTGGCGGCCAATTGATCCTGAGAAGTAAACTACAAGAAGAAGGATTGTTAGAGCTTTTGGAAAATGAAAAGATCGTAACCACCGATCCAAGCGATCCCTCTTTTATGCTTTGGCTATACTCATCCCAAGAGAGTCTGCAAGATCGGTTAAAAAGCATCACCGGTATTGATGAAGCGCAAAGGGAGAAAATCATCACATTGCTCAAAGCCTCCAATGGCCTTTCCGGAGCCATGGGAGGAGGTTTGGGTATCCTGATCGGTTCCTTCCTGCGTGCCTTAAGTTTTAATGGGGCCCGTTATTATGCGCCGCTGCTTAAATACCGTCGGGGAGCCGTTCAAATCATGAAGAATAAGAGGTATATTCTTTTTGAATTGGATAGCAAGGTTTCGAAAGAAGTGTTTTATCAAGGGTTAGGGTGGCTGATGCACGATTATCGTGGTTCCATGGAAGGACGAAAGCTGGCCTTGGCCGAGATCCCGGCTGTTCAAAGTCCTTCCCAGGAACCTGCGATCACAGAAGCATTGAATTATGTCAAACAGGTTATTTTTGTAGGTAAAGACGCCGAGCTCAAATCTTTCGAAGGAAGACGGGTCCTTATTCTTGAACAGCAGCCGGAGGATGAGCAGAACAAGGATTTCCATACTCTTAAACAGATCATCATGAATACTTTTAATCGGGGGGAACAGCCGGGGATAAGAGTGAATGGTGGAATGATGGAATATACCGACCCTGTCAAAACACCGGAGGTTTTGATCAATCGACCGTTGGATTGGAACATCCTCAAACACCATGATGGGATCGAATCCTGGGAAAAACAAAGAGAGATCCCGATCAAGGTCCCCGTATGCGGCAGGACGCTTGATACAACGGTGGAGATATGGCATTTAACCGTCAAGGGGTCACCAGAGGTTATGGTTGTCCCACTGATCAATATTCCAGAAACAGTATCTGATGTGTTGTATCCAGGTCAACCGACAAGTCTGGAACGTTTGACCCAAGCGGTGTTCTATACCCGTGCGGCCATGATCGCCATTGATGCCATGGGGGTCACCCCTGAAATTACCCAGGTGCATGAAGCCTTTCCGGCGATATCATTTACCGTGGATCTTTTGCATAACAATGCATTCCAGTTACCCCGTTGGCAATTAGTAAAGGGTTCAGTCCTTTCCGGAAAATCACGGGTCATGGCATTTGCCCATACCGCCGTTCCTCAAGCTTTCCCGACCTATGATAGTTTTATGGTTGGGTTTGTCACAGGGTGCAGCCAGGATACCCTGGCGCCTTATGTGACCGAAAGGAACGGCGGAAGGTCATTTAATCCCTGGTTCTCCATCAGCAAGATCGCCCGCGCCATAGGCACCGTCGGACCAGAACACAAAGAAGTGATGGAGAAGGACGGTGAATTCGGTCAGTTCAAGGGCAAGTACTTCTATATCGAGGACTCCATCTGGCCGTTCTTCTGGATGCTGCGTCAGCAGAAAGAATCCATGGGGAAGACGCGCTTAACCGGAGCACAGCTCTTTGAGGCCATTGAAAAGGCCAGGGAAGAATTCTTTGGCTGGATGAAGAACACCTGGGGGATTGTGATGGAAAGCGGCAGGCCTCTGCTTATTCAGGCGCGGCGTATCGCGGACTATAAATTTATCAAGTTTATTACCCGATTACCCGGGGCAGGGACTTTAAGTGGGGTTTCATATGTTACAGGCTCTCCGGCGCAGGGAGGATTAGGATTCAATGTGATCATGGCTGGCAAGGCGCATGAGACGGATGCCTTAGGTCAGGAGTGGAGCTATTTGATGGCTGGTTACACCCGCAGGGCGAACGATGGAAGTCGGGAAAATGAAGCTTTAAAGGACCGCTATTTGTTTATGATGTGGGATGTCTTTGTATCCGGCATGGCCATACCCGGTACCAGTGTTTCCGCTCAATGGTCTATCCCCCCACTGGAAGCAGCGGGGATGAAGGATAAAAAAGATATGATCACTGCTTCCATTGTGATATCCAGCTATACAGGAGCGCCGATCCAGCAGGTCTTGAATGCCGGCATCAAGGCATGGGAGGAAAAGACAGGTAAGAAATTTTATGATGTGTCTGAAACTAATGGATATGTCTTTGAGCCCTTTACTGAGGCCGCCATGCAGGAAGCCTTGGAAGATGCCTCAGCCAGGATGTATGCGTATAGATATTTTAGGTCTACTGAAGAAAGTTTAAGAGAAAGTTTGAAGCGGGGCTTAACAGATGCCTCCAAATTCCCCAATCAAAAATGGGCCGGACTGGTCCTTGAATATTTCAAAGAACATGAGCAGGGTAAGTTCGGTATATTAGAGATGATGGGAAATGCCGCACGTATGTTGCCGATCGTAGATTCCAGGACGGCAGCACATAAATTCGCCGTAATGTATAACTGGATGTTGGGCAGAAAAACAGATTTATCCGTTTATCCGGCGCCCTTAAGGACGATCATGGAAGAATATATGGGGAACCAAGAAGTATTAAATGAAAACAGTATGGCCCAGAAGGAGAAACAAGATCCTACACGCCGTCTGCACGAG
>CAZFON010000281.1:0-2934 GCA_964520185.1 uncultured Planctomycetales bacterium
TGGCCAACAAGATGGAAGCTTCCAGGGCATAGGGACTCCATAGGGTATAAAATTGCGATGTGAGGATCTTATCCGTGGTCACCATGGCGCGCACCTTTGATTCAAAAAGCCTTTGATTATGCTTTTCTATAAAAAGCAATAGATCATCAAATAAGGCTGCTTCCATCTCCGGTTGTATAAGGATATAGGCACGCATGCTTTGTTCACAAATGGGCTTTATGACCACGGTCTGAAATTGGCCTGAAAAGGCGTTTTTCCCGCCTTCAATGAATTCTTTTAGCGGTTTTCCAAGCCATTCATCGTTACGGCAGTGCTTGACCGTAAGGGCGCCTTCGTTGAGATCATAATGTTCATCGTGGGTCCGGTGAATTAAAAAGGCCGATTTTCGGAAAGTATCCAATATTAGACGGCGGCGTTCACTGATCGAATACGGGATTTCATTTAGATGATCAAAGATCTCACCTGCCAGCTGCTCTTTCGCATCACGGTTTTCCCCCTTGTCCCATTTTCTTTTTAGTTCGTCAATGTCATAAAGGCAGTTTTCATCTATCCAAAATAAATGCTGCAATATCTTGAGCATGGATTTATGTAATCTGCGGAATTTTAATTCCGACAGGACTTGACCTGCCAAAAGTGCCCATTGAAGCTGGCCATAAAAGTTAAAATGCAGGAAACGTGTATGCGGCGGCATCGGCTGTTGACCTTTGATATCTATGCAAAAAGCGTTCAGGGAGGGATCGCTGCCGGATTGCGAATAAAGGCATTGCCATTTATGGAAGGTCAACAACAAAAAAGACTCCGGATTATTTTTTAAAGGATGGTCGTTAAGCTGGTCGACACACATGAAACGGATCTCATCCGGATCACAAAGCATAGGGAAGGACCTTTTAAGACCAGCGTAAAGCTGCCAGAATCTTTTGAAAAATTTAACGTCTCCGGAATGTCCTTGGGATCTGATCAAAAAGACAAGGTCAATATCGCTGATGCCTAGCGTCCAGTCCTGGTGCCTTAAGTAGACCCTGATCAATTGCGGAAAATGATACCATTTTAAGACTATAACCAGGGATTTAAGCGCCAGCCTGTAATAACTTTTTAGAAGAAATACGAAAACTGAACGCCGCACCAACCAGTCGATCAGGTCTTCAAGTTTTCTTTGAATGCGATATTTTGAGATTCTCTTCATATTGAAAAGATTTGAACCTGCGCCGTTTGAACAATACGATGTAAAGGTTATTAAGAAAGGTGAACAATTGAAGGGCGCATGTGCGAGTAAATTTATGACCTTTTTGACCTATATAGATGCGGGAGATGAATGCCATAAGCCTTGTTTTATTGTTTTATGAATAAAAAGACCTTATTGAGACTGAAATGATCAAGTTTAAAACCAAAATGTCCGGCCAAAGCGGTGACCGCAGTCTTTGAGTTCCATTTCATAAGCGTCGGCCATGCCTCCCCCTTTGATCCCTTGTATATCTTCACCGCCGTGTTAAAAAATGGGTTGTCTGCAGGATCTAAGCTTTCTGCATCAGCTATATCAAACCATAATTTCCCTCCCTGTTTGATCAACCTGCTGATCTCCTTTAAATACCAGTAAATATCAAACAAATTGAGATGGATAAAAACGTTATGGGAAAACACCACATCCACCGACCGGTCTTGCAAAAATGGAAAGCTAAAAGAACCTGGTTGAATATGATGAAAGGATATATTTTCGATGCCCATGCATTCCTGTTTAGCCAGTTTAAGGAAACTTCTGCTGATATCACAGCAATAAAGTTCTTTAGTCTTAGGGGCAATGTGGCATGAGATGGTACCGTTCCCTGAGCCGATCTCCAGGACCACATCATTTTTATTGATGCCCGTCTCCTGTAAGATAAATAAAGCACATTCTTTTTTAAATTCTTTGATGCGGGCAATTTCTTTTTCAGGATGAGGGCCAAAATAGCTTCCGATCAGCAAACTTAACATGTGTCGCGTGCGCAGGAATTCCCACGGCTTATGCAGGTTCATACACGTCCCCGTTTGGTTATAAGGCCATCTTGCCTTTTTGCAGGCTGATGGTGGCGGCGGATAATTTCTCTTTAATATAGGGATTATGGCTTACAAATAAGATGGTCTTTTGTTCTTGTTTCATTTCGAGGATCTTACTGATGCATTTTTCCTGGAAAGCCTGATCGCCCACCGCAATGACCTCATCGAAAAGGTAGATATCGGCTTCACTGTGAATGGCGATCGAAAATGCCAGCTTGACATACATACCGGAGGAGTAATGTTTGATGGGCATATGGATAAATTCTTCAACTTCGGAGAAGGTGATGATGGATCTTAATTTACGTTTGACTTCCTTGATGGTCATTCCCAAGATGACACCGTTGACAAAAATATTCTCGAAACCGCTAAGGTCCGGGTGAAAGCCGGCGCCAAGCTCGATGACCGGCGCAACCCTCCCGTGGACGAGGATATCCCCTCTGGTTGGATCATTCAGATTGGCTATTAATCTCAATATCGTGCTTTTACCGGCACCATTGGGGCCTGACAGGTTGATGAGCTGGCCGCGGGGGATCTGAAGATCGATGTCCTGCAGGGCCCAGAACTCACCTTTTTCGAGGTTTGATTTTTTATCATGCCCGGCGAACAAACCCATGATATCTTCCCTTAAAGAACGGTGGGAGACCGTTTTGGAGTATTTTTTCCAAACGTGATGGAATTCAATGATATTAGAGGACATCGGCAAGCTTTCTTTCCATAAATTTAAAGATCCTGTAGCTGACGATCAAAAGCAGGATCAATATGAATAACATCATGAAATATTGCCATTCAACGACATCTCTACCTTCCAATAAGCATCGTTTAATATTTTCGAAAATGAAGGTCAGAGGATTGTAAAAGAACAGGGTTTTAAGTTTTAAGGGGAGCTTATCCACCGAATAAAGC
>CAZFON010000282.1:0-2907 GCA_964520185.1 uncultured Planctomycetales bacterium
TCCAGGACGTCTGCTTCTCAGGCAGAAAACACCGGTTCAAATCCGGTTGGGGCTATTTTTAGCCGCTTTTGCTGACTTGAAGAAGACTTAAAAGTTGGACCTCTGCATAATAATGCTTTTATTCAAAATTATAACATTACTTTTATTCTTATCTTTTAATAGCCATGCAGACATTGTGGTGTGGAATGGCGATTACGATAAAGCGCTTCTGGAGATTAATCAAAAGATTAAAAAAGATCCCCAAAACGCGGAAAATTATTATGATCATGCATGGGTTGAGCAGGAAAAAGGAGACCTTAAACAAGCCTTCGCGGATTATGCTAAGTCCATAAGTATTAAACCTTTAAATGCAATAACGTATAATAGCCGAGGATACTTATGTTTAAAAATTAAAAATTTCGATCAGGCTGTTTTTGATTATTCAAAAGCCATTCAATTATCTCCTAAAGAAAATAGCAATTATTTGGGCCGGGCCGAAGCTTATCTGAGCCTAAATAAGGACAGTCTTGCATTGAAAGATTTAAATAAAGTACTCCAGACAGATCCTAACTCTTATATATCGTATAATATTCGGGCAAGATTGTATTTTAAGAATAAGGATTATACGCGCTGCTGGCAAGATGTTCGCAAATCGGAGTCGCTGGGAGCAGGCTTTCCCGATAGCTTTATTATGGAATTAAAAAAAGTATCAAAACATGACCAATAAATGTTTAAACTGTTAGGAGCCTCAATGAGGCAGGAATTTTTGGCCCATTCGCTTAAAATGTGGTTATAGTGGTTTGTTTACTAATGATGCATTGTGCCTTCTGTCGCCAATTAGACAGGCCTTTAGAGTAAAAGTTCTCTGTATTATCCAGTTCGGGCTATTTTTAGTTGAAACTTTAAATTTAGTATTGGGAAAAGGTAAGAATAGAATGAATACTAAAATTTTTTTACGCACCGTACAAACGGTATGTATTACAGTGATATTCTTCAGTCTTTATGGAGTGGTTTGCACGGCGGGTGTGTACCGGCCCGCTATAAATTCTAAATATTTTTTAATCATTATATGCATAATGTCGATGGCTATACTTATTGCTGAAAACAAGTTAACTTTTTTAAAGAGCAATAAATCAAGAAATTTTTCAATGCTGAATATTATAGCTTTTGTTATGATATTTTTTGCTATTTTAATAGGCCTTGTTCCCAGGCTTATCAATCATTAGCTATCTAAGATATTATTAAAATAGTATTTTAATCTTTAGTGTAAAAATCCTTTCTCTTATCCAGCTGGGGCTATTTTTAGCTAATCTTTAGGTTTACGAAAATTTATTTATGCTTCCCAGAAAACTTATAAGTATCGTTGCAACAATTATATTGCTTATAGGCCTTGAAGGATGCTCGATGCTTACCTGCCAAGGGGACTATGTTGTTGTTGATAAGTCTACGACTGCAAAGGTAGTTGTTAAGACTGACCCCGCAGGGGCAGAAATATTCTTAAATGGAAAATTTGTTGGTAAGAGTCCTAAGAAAATCATCATTCATATTCCCTATCAAGCCAAATGTGGGGGAATGTTTTTTGCCGTAACAGGGTTTAGCCTGCATCACGTCGATGAATATAAATTATCTGTAGTTAAAGAAGGTTATGCGAAAGTAGAAATACCCTTACAATTTAAAGATGCAGAAAATTTGAATATGAATTTAGTAAAGGCTAAATTTGACATAAAATTAACTAAAAGACTACAAACAGAACTCCTAGAGAGCAGTCCCACCAATGGTAAAATTGATCAAGATACAGTTGAAGGAGATGGGATTCATTATCAACCTTATAAAGGTCCTTCCCTTTAGAATGTTAAGATTATTTTTATCTTAAAAGTTCTCTGTATTATCCAGTTCGGGCTACCAATTTAAAAGGGACGCCTTTGAGCGTCCCTTTTAAATTGGTTAGTCCCGCCTATTTGAGACGCAACCCCATCCGCAAAACCTCAAGCGACCTACAAAACAAATTAAGCATTGCAGAATATCAACGTTTCGCCAAGCAGCGGTTCACTCGCCAGCTTCCTTAAAAAATAGATAAGCCGGCGAGCCGTGCCCCGAAGGCGCACGCAATCCGGTTGGGCTCAATCGGGAACCAAGAAAGAGTTCACTAAAGCCTTTTCCGATTGGGGGAGTAATTTTAACCGATCCCTTTTCAGTGACCTGGTCTGTTCTCTTCAGTCGCTGATTCCTATTATACCTTGGTACAATTGATTCGATTTTGAATACTTCCATAATATTAGTATAAAATTGCTGGGATTTTTTAGCGCTGCAAAAGGGGGCGGAGATGCACATGCTGGCAAGCACCATTGAGGCTGTTGGCACAAGATTGCCAGAGCATATCGGGATCATTCCGGATGGTAACAGAAGATGGTCAGGGGCAAGAGGAATGCCCAAAGAAAAGGGATATGAACATGGCATTGATCCTGGCTTGGCTCTTTTTAAATTAAGCCGGCAAGTAGGCATTAAAGAGCTCACTTATTACGGGTTTACCACCGATAACACTAAAAGACCGGCGGAACAAAAAAAAGCTTTTACGGAGGCCTGCATCCAAGCTGTCAAAATACTTTCCACCGAAGATGCCTCCCTGCTGGTTTTAGGTAATAGCGATTCACCATCATTCCCTAAAGAATTATTGCCTTTTACCAAACGAACAACTTTTGGAAAAGGAGGGATCAAAGTAAATTTCTTAGTCAATTATGGTTGGGAATGGGACTTAAATTCATTGAAAATGGCCGATCCCGCCCAAAAGAATGTTGTCAATCATATAAAGTCAGCAGAGGTTTCCAGGATTGATCTGATCATCCGCTGGGGAGGGCGAAGAAGGTTGAGCGGGTTTTTGCCTGTTCAGTCGATCTACGCTGATTTTTACGTGCTTGATGATTATTGGCC
>CAZFON010000283.1:0-2874 GCA_964520185.1 uncultured Planctomycetales bacterium
TTGTTGTTCGCAAGGCATAATAATAGCCTGATAATTTGGCCCTGAACCGGATGCCACCCCACCAATTCTTCATAGAAAAATTAGGATTTATGTTCCTCACCGAGATCCTGACCAACTCATATAAACCCCTTCTGTTGAGAAAATCGCGGCCGAGACTAGTCGTAAATGCCGCTTTGTATTCGGCTCTTTGGGTAAGCCTCTTGGCTTGCGGATTAAAACCTCCGCTGGGATAAGCGAAATAATAAACCGGCAGGCCTATATGTTTTTCGATCGCCTCTTTGCTGCCGGCAATTTCATCCCATAAAACCTGCTCATCCTCTATGGCCGGCAGGTAGACATGGTTTTTCGTATGGGCCCCGAAAACAATGCCGTTGCGGGACATCTCCTTGACCTCATCCCAACTTAAAAATCCGTCCCGGAAAAAGAAACTCCTTTTAGTATCCATCACATTAGTAATTATAAAAATGGTTGCCGGAAACCCGTATTTTCTCAAAATGGGATAGGCCACGGTATAGTTGTTTTGGTAGCCATCATCGATGGTGATCACCACCGTGTTGTGCGGGAATTTCCTCTTTGTCCGCACTCCTTCGACAAACTCATCCAGAGCAATGACATGGTACCCATGATCTTTAATATACCTCATTTGTTTCTCAAAATTTTCCGGAGAAACAGACAAAAGTCCTTTGCTGGTATCAAAACTATGATACATCAGGACAGGAACGGAATAGCTGGGATATATCCAGAAGGAATAGAAAGCGGCCAAAACGGCCGCAACCAGCAATAATTTAAAAATTAATTTCAAGACTTCGATCTTTCTTAACGGAAGATGCTGTTTAAAACCCCATTAATTACTTTCTGGGAAGAGTTCTCTTGAGACTGGCTGTTTGTCGTTTGGTCCGTGGCATTATCAGAAGAGGTCCCACTTTGAGACTGGCCGCTCCCCAAGACGGCATTCAAAATATTCCCAACCCCGGGATTTTTGCTAAGGAGCTTTTGCAATTGCTGGCTCCCTTCAGCAATGGCGGTCTTCTTTGTGATGTAATCCATTTGCGGCTTGTAATTCACGGAAGGAACCTTGCCGGAGACCTTGCCTGGGATATAGATGCGGCTTTGCTCATCTAAAAGTCCCTGCAGCGGTTTGGCGGCCTTGGTCAACGCTGCTGAAAGGTCCTGCGCTAAATAAGTCTTAACATCGACATCAGTATTCAAATCAAAATCAACCGTGCCCTGCGCTGTGATGGAAAAAAGTTTTGATTCCACATCCGCATCTTGAATGGATATGGTCTTGTTTTCAACCTTGATCTTCCCTTGCGCCTTATCTAACACCGTCGTGTCAGTATCCAGTTCAGATTTGATATTGGATGGCAGGGATGTTTCGACCGCATTTTGAAGAAGGCCTCCCAGACCAGGAATAAAATTCAACTTGTCTAAAATGGTCTTTAAAATATTGAGCTTGTCCACTTCCCCATTTTTTAAGCTCATCTGACCTTCGCCTTTAATATTTTGAAGCATGACTTGCGGATCAAAACTTTCCCCTGAACCGGAGAATTGAATATCAGCCTGGCCCTTTAATTCAACAGGAACCTTGCTTTGGTCGATCAGCTCTTCGAGCTTAACAGACTTGGTCTGAAGCTCAAATGTATAGCTTGGTAAAACCGAGAGGCCATGGATATCTGCTTTGGCATCAAGGGTGCCTTCTGCTACATGTGATGTTATCTGCAACGAAAGCTCATCAAGGCCCTTAGCAGAAGCATTTAATTGAGGGATATCAATGGTGATATCCCCTTTGAGATCTTGCGCGATAGGTAGACTGCTTAAGGCGGGTGTAATGGCCTTAACTTTATTCCAATCCCATTGGCTTAGATCAGTTTTAATTTGAAAAGCGCTGATATGGGCCGAGGTTTTAGCCAAATCCAAACTGCAATGGCCGCTGATGGTAATATTATTTTGCTTTTGGCCCCAGGCATTCACACTTACCCTGAAATCAAAAGGCTCATGTAAAGAAAAGTTATCAATGGTGATCACCCCGTCCGAAATAGTCAAATGTAAAGGCATCTGCGCATTTTGGTCTTCGAACGAAACCTGGGCTCCTTCAACAGCGATGGACTTGATGAAAATGGCCGGCAAGGCCATGGCCGAAGGACTTGCCGGTCTGGAAGCAGCAGAGGTATTGGCAGCACCGGGATCCGACGGCTGGGAAGCCGGCGGCGTCATTGTCTGCACATTAAGGGTGCCATTTTGTAAACGGACAACAGATATTTTAGGAGATGTAAGGACAACCCTGGTCACATCAATTTGTCTTTTTTGTACCATGGCCATCACATCCAGCCCAACATAGGCCGTTTGAAGTTCTAAAAAATTTCTGCTGCTGAATTGCGGGTCATCGCTGATCGTCATATCCTTTAATTGCAATGAAAGGCCCTTTATAAGATCAAAGCCTAATTCAGCATGTCCAATGGAGACCTTTCTATTGATGGTATTTCCGATCTGTTGGGTGATCTGCGGAAGGTATTTGTTGACATCAAAGGTCTTGATAAAAATAAAGACCCCTAAGAAAGCAAGGATAATTAAAGCCAGAAAAGCGAATAGAATGAATTTTAATATTTTCATATAAAAAACTGGCGGAGAGGCAGGGATTCGAACCCTGGGGCCCAGTTGCCCAGGCCAGTTGATTAGCAGTCAACTGCAATCGGCCACTCTGCCACCTCTCCGGAAAGAAGAAAGTCTAATTATACGTATTTAAAATCAAATGTAAACCACTTACTTGCTTCTTGCTACAGCACGATACGTCAGAAAAAAAACAACCAAGGCTATGATTGTTGAATCCCTGTACAAGACCCCTAAAGTCGTATATGTCTTTTCAATGACTTGCCC
>CAZFON010000284.1:0-2862 GCA_964520185.1 uncultured Planctomycetales bacterium
AATAAATGACAGCAGAACATCGGAAAACCCGACAAGGCCGTTTAAGCCTATCTTGATCGACCCTAAGAAAGGGTTGTAATTCCCCCGGCCGCATGACCTCTTTTCCCGGTCATATTCCACATGGGTCTGTTTAAAGCCGACAAAAGCAACCAGTCCCCTTAAGAAACCATGGCTTTCAGGTAAATTCCTTAACTCCTCAATGATGCGCCTGGTCATGATCCTAAAATCACCCGTGTCCCTGGGGATTTTGACATCACCGGCCTTATCAATGATCTTATAACCCAACCAAGCCACCCATAATTTGGGAAGGGTTTCGCCCTCACGCGATCTTCGCTTGGCATAAACGACCTCATAGCCTTCATTTAATTTATCATATAAGGAGGCTATCAGTTCCGGCGGGTCTTGCAGATCCACGTCGATGACCACACAGGCTTCACCGCGGCAATTCAGGATGCCTGCCATGGTTGAAGCAGGCTGGCCAAACCTGCGGCTAAAAATAAAACCTTTAATGCGGCTATTACGTTGGGCTTGCAGCTGGATGATCTCTTCTGTCTTGTCCGGAGAAGGGTCTATGCAGAAAATGATCTCGTAATCACCAATTTTTTCAAGCACCGGTTCCAGTCTTTTAAGAAAAGGAATGATCCCATCCTCTTCCTTATAGACCGGCACCACCACTGAAATTTTAGGGGCATTGTCGATTTTCGTCAAAAGGCCCAATTCCTTCGTTTGGCGCAAGGTTTTTGTCGTTGCGTAACATGAAAGCTGTTGATAAGATATTCTATCTTAAAAGATGCCAGACGTTATTGCAATCTAAAAAAGGCTGCCATGCAAAAAGTTACGGACATTTTCGCACGTCAAAAACTGACCTTTTCCTTTGAGCTCTTTCCGCCCAAAACCGAGGAAGGCTATGTCAAACTCCTTGATACCCTGCACCGGCTTTGTGGTCTTCATCCGGATTTCATTTCATGCACCTATGGTGCCGGCGGCGGCAGCCGTGAAAAGACCCTGGACATTGTCGAGCACATCCAGAACCATCACCATACCCCATCGGTGGCTCACCTGACCTGCGTCTTGCATTCCAAAAAAGAGATCCAGCATATTGTCACCCAAATGCAAGAGCGTGGCATCTGCAATGTGCTGGCCCTAAGGGGCGATGCACCCAGGGATAACCCTGACTGGAAGCCGGGAGCTGATAACTTCAAATACAGCTGGGAATTGGTGGCCTTTATCCGCCGGCATTTCCAGGACACTTTCAGTATAGGTGTGGCAGGCTTCCCCGAAGGGCACCTCCTCTGCCCGGACCGCGATCAGGACGCCCAATATTTAAAAAATAAGATCACTCAGGGCGCTGATTATGTCATTACCCAGCTTTTTTTCAAGGATCAGGATTATTTTGATTATGTGGCGCGCCTGCGTAAATTAGGGGTCAGCTCCAGGATCATCCCAGGCATCCTGCCGATCACTGATTATCCGGGATTGGTGCGTTTCTGCGCCATGTGCGGGGCCACCATCTCTCAGGAAGTGCATGATATCTTCAAACCAATTTCAGGCGACCAGGAAAAAACCATTGAGGCAGGCATCAAATTCTGTCTGAAACAATGCCGCCAGCTCCTTGATGGAGGCGCACCGGGCTTGCATTTTTATACCCTTAATAAAATTCATCCTGTGGATACCATCCTAAAAGAGCTTTTATGACCTATACGAAACAATACGATATCCTGCACAAATTGCTACAGGAGCGGATCCTCATTCTTGACGGAGCCATGGGAACCATGATCCAAAAGCACAAGCTCACCGAGGCCCAGTACCGAGGCCAAGCGTTTAAGGATTGGCCCAGCGACATCAAAGGCAATAACGATGCCTTGAGTTTGACCCAGCCTGAGATCATCCAGGATATCCACCGCAGCTATCTTGAAGCCGGCGCAGATATCATTGAGACCAACACCTTTAATAGCAACCGTATCAGCATGGCTGATTATAAAATGCAGGGGTTCGTTCATGAGCTCAACGTGGCTGCAGCCAAGCTGGCTAAAAATACCGCGGCGGCATTCACCAAAAAAAATCCCTCTAAGCCGCGCTTTGTGGCCGGCGCCATAGGACCCACGACCCGCACAGCCTCCATCTCCCCGGATGTCAATAATCCGGCTTTCCGTGCCGTTAGTTTTGACCAATTGGTGCAAGCTTATTCAGAGCAGCTCAAGGGCCTGATCGAGGGAGGGGTTGACCTGATCTTGATCGAGACCATCTTTGATACCCTTAATGCCAAGGCAGCTATTTTTGCTTATGAAACGATTTGCGATAAAATTGGCTTTAAGCTGCCCCTGATCATCTCAGGCACCATTACCGATGCCTCGGGCCGTACCCTCTCGGGACAGACCACTGAAGCTTTCTGGATTTCCGTAAAGCATGCCAAACCCCTGGCCATCGGCTTAAATTGCGCGCTCGGGCCACAGGAGATGCGGGCTTACATTGCTGAATTGGCGCGCATCGCAGACTGTTTTATCAGCTGTTATCCCAATGCCGGCCTTCCCAATGCTTTTGGCGACTATGACCTGGCCGCCCAAAGGATGTCCGGCATTGTCAAAGAATTTGCAGAAAGCAAGTTCATCAATATTTTAGGCGGCTGTTGCGGCACAACGCCTGATCACATCCAGGCCATGGGCCGGGCTGTCAAAGATCTTGCCCCGAGGGCAGTGCCAAAATTTAAAAAATTATCTTCATTCTCCGGTCTGGAGCCCCTGATCGTGCGCGAAGATACTAATTTTATCAATGTCGGAGAACGCACCAATGTCACCGGTTCCAAGGTCTTCGCGCGTCTGATCATTGCCGGGAAATTCGACGAGGCACTGACCGTTGCCCGCC
>CAZFON010000285.1:0-2858 GCA_964520185.1 uncultured Planctomycetales bacterium
GTCGGCCTGGTTATAGACCCATTCATAATGGACCCAATGATGAGGGTTTGTATATTTAACAAGCACAAGATGTTTTCCCCCGATGGCGTTAAGACTTGAAATGATCTTTAGTCTGTGTTTATACCATGGATAACCAGCCTGAGGCGCTCTATTCATCTCTATAAGACCGGAGAAAATGAAAAGGATAATATAGGATATTGTCAGGATCTTGCCAATGGGCGCTTTTCTTAGTTTTAGGCAGAACAACATGCGAAAACCATAGATCAAAATGACGATCAGTGGAGCAATAAGCGGCCCCGCATAATGGAAATAAAACCATATCAAGGTTGATTGGAAAAGAAGGTATAAGAACAGGACCGAGAAAACAAAGACCATCCATTGGTTTAATGAAAAAAGGGAACATAAACTAAGAAGCAGGGGAATGGACAATAAATTATTGGCCGTGACGGATGGTAAGATCCATTGGTTCAATCTTATCCACATGATTTGTAAGAAATTCATCCTTGAGTATCTTAAGAAGGTAGCTTCGGTGTATCCCTTATTATAGATCTTCATTTGCTCGTTGTTGAAATCCGGCAGTGGTCTGGGTTTTTGCCAAATAAAGACCGGCGCGCTGGAATAGGTCTGCTCGTAAACCATGCAGGGCATGATAAAGGCATTACCGGTGATCTTTTTGTTATAGGTACCCATGGCCAGTGCCGTCAGGAGCCCAAGGGCCAATAAAGGGAATATAACAAAACGTATCAATAAACTTCTTTGTTCTTTTTTTCCTTTTAAGGTCCAATATAGAATTAGCATAATGACCGGTACTAGGGCAATGGAGCCTTCAAATGGCCTGGAGTTAAGCAGGATCGTGATCCCCAATCCCATGATAATGGCATTGAAAATATTGATGTTCCTGTCTATCCGGCGTATGGCGCCAAAAACCAATGCTCCACCAATGGCAGCCACAGCACCTCCCATATAAGATTGGGCCCAAAAACTGGTTACACCTATCGCAGGGTGAAAAATGACAAGTAAACTGCCAAGTAATGCCCATCGGCTGGGAACCCAGGCTTGGAGCATCCAGCAGATACCGGCAGCCATCAAGGCCATGCTTAGCCATACGCCCCAAATAGGATGGCCGAAGAATTTCTGGCCTATGGCAAGAAAAATCCCTTGCATCGGGGGGTACCTGGACATGTAGGTAGGCTTTTGAAGCACGTTAAAGGTCTCAAAATGTTTCCACATGGGATGGGAGGGATTGGTCAGTCGCCCGGAGGCAAAGGTATCTGCGGCGAGTAAATAACTAAATTCGTCATGAATTATGGGGATTGGTATGCCTTTTTTGAGGCCAACATAACTGCAGCAGCCAAAGGTGATCAGTCCAATCAGGAGGATGGATATTTTTTTATCTTTGCATAAAAGATCTAAGTAGCTCCAGATCTTTCGGATAAAAGTCGAAAAACCATTCATAGTAAAAATATACTACTAAAAATCTGAAAATTAGGTTATTTTTTAAGAAACTTGTCAATCTCTATAGCTTTTGGTAGTATAAGCCCTTGTGAAATAGATGTTGGAAAAAGGTGACAGGTACATTTATTTAAATGTACCTGTCACCTTTTTCCAGTAAATGGGTCGGTAGCTCAGTTTGGGAGAGCGTCTGGTTCGCAATCAGAAGGCCGGGGGTTCGATCCCCCCCCGATCCACCAATTTTTTCCCTCCAAAGGTCAGGGCCATGTACCGTTTTTATTGCCAGGATGCTGATTTTTCAAAATCTTCTGTCCTGATCACCGACACCCATGAGATCCATCATATTAAGGATGTTCTTCGTCTGAAAGAAGGGGCTTCGGTGCAAATTTTTAACGCCCATTCCCAGCAGGATGATACCATTATTGAAGAGGTCAAAGGATCCGTCATCCGGGTCCGTATTGAAAAGTTCAGACAATGCGAGACAAAGGGAGCCCAGATCATTTTGGCTTGTGCGCCGCCTAAAAAGGGTAAATTTGAATTCATTATTGAAAAATGTACTGAATTAGGCGTTGATGAAATCATTCCTTTAAAGACCAAGCGCACCGAAGTCATTTTTAAAGCAGACCAATGGCCCGGCAAACTCAAACGTTTTGAAGCGGTGGCCATCAATGCAGCCAAACAGTCCCAAAGGACAAAGGTTCCGCGCCTTTTATCCATGACACCGTTGGCCCATGTTTTAGAGGGCTTGAGCCCGGACGGTGTGCATTTGTTCCCCTCGCTTCACCATCATCCCCAGCATATCTCCGACGTGTTGTTAAAGTCTGACAAGCAAAAACCAGTGACCATTTTTATAGGCCCGGAAGGGGATTTTACCCCTGATGAGCTGGATCTGGCTATTAAACACGGCTGTTTGCCGGTTTCCATGGGCGATACGGTCTTAAAGGTGGAAACTGCGGCTATAGCAGCTGTCGCCCTGGTCAAATTCCTATGCAGGAATTAATTTTCAGTGTATACTAGCAAAAGTTTCCAATCCCCTTTGGAATTGACAATATAACCCTCGGAAAGGTATAATTTCTACTTTCATTTAAATTATTGGGAGACGCGCCATATGAAAAGCATTACGAATTCGAAGGAACAGGGAATTTTGGCTCAAGAAAAGACAGTTGCAGAAAAAACAGATAAAACAGCTACTGAAAAAGCGGTTAATGCTGATCGCGAGAACCGGATAAAGGCTTTGGATCTGGCTTTGGCGCAGATTGAGAAGCAATTTGGCAAAGGGTCCATTATGCGTATGGACGGCAATGTGGCAGTGGACATTCCGGTCATTTCAACAGGTTCATTGGGCCTTGACATGGCCTTGGGCGTATGGGGCGTTCCCCGCGGCCGCGTGATCGAGATCTACGGGC
>CAZFON010000286.1:0-2857 GCA_964520185.1 uncultured Planctomycetales bacterium
ATTGCTGAGCCTTACGGTCGTCTGAATCGCATTGGTGTTGCCATCGGAATACTGGTCACCAATATCATCCGCAGCGCTTTTCAGACGTCCTTGAACGCCGCGTTTGATATAGACCTGGATGGTCAGCAAAGCGCCGATAATGACCACGATCAGCACCGCGTACTCCAGGGTACTTTGTCCGCGTTTTTGGTTAAGATATCGCAACATAGGATTCCTCCTTATCATTTTGCGTTAAATGCCTATAAGTCCCCGGTGCTGCCGGTTATATCAGCGGTCGTATAAGCTGTATTCTGGAAACCTGCCCGGAAACGGCCAGTCTTTGAATCCTGACCTACCAAGCCGGACCCTAAACGCTTGTTCTCGACGCTGTTAGACTCCAATTGATAATTGCTCTGCAGATAATACGGCTCATACTGCCTTGAAGCGCCGATCTGCGAGGTCGAATTTTCCATGTAACCTGCTGCATCGTGAATACGGGCCTGGATCGCACGTTGAGCATAGGTCTGCATGGCAATGACGCCGGCGACCACAAGGGCGATCAAAAGCGCGTATTCCGCGGTATTTTGAGCTTTTTTATTTTTAAGGAAGTTTCGTAACATGTTTCCTCCTGTCCGTTACTTAAAGAGGTTAGTTTTTATTGTAGTCATCGCCTTTACACTCCGCTTTCAACATTGATCGTATACGGAGGTGTACCGACATTCGAGCCCGTCGGAGCAGAACCTGAATCATGCGAGTCGCTAAGCCTGCCCGCCATGGTGTTCATCTCCTGTGCCGCTGAATTCAAGGTCGAATTCAGTTGCGCCTGGAAGCTCCCTGATTTGTTGCTAGTGACAAAGGCAATGATAACCACAACAACCGCGGTCATCAGCAACACGTATTCTACCGTGCTTTGACCCTTTTTATTTTTTATATGCATAATACCCTCCCAAATTCGAGGTCCAATTAATAAAGAGATTCCTCTGTAATCGTCTTCTGTTGAGCCTGGACGGCGCGGAACACATAGGTGCTCAAAGCAGCCACAGCTGCTGAGATCAAGGCAACGACGATCGCATATTCGATGAGATTTTGCGCTTTCTGATTTCTTAATTTTTTGATCATCGTCCTTGTACCTAGTTCCGGAAGATCGATTAGACCCTTCCCCTTAAAACCACAGGAGCGAGAGAAAACACAAGGTCTTCCATTTATGTAAAAGCCCAAGATGGGCTGAAAATACAACCTTATTTTTAAGGTGCTCAAGGAAAGTATGCCATATATAATAGAGCCTGTCAACCCTATGCGGAAAAAAATAACTAAACTTTAATAACGGCTTTGAATGGGGAAACTACGAGAGGGTTTCTTGAAGTCTAACTTTTAACTGTCTATCCTGATCATCCTGTAAATACATTTCATTAATTCTTTGGACAGCCGTCTGTAGCGTGTCTTTATCTTCGTAATTAGGCTTAACCAATAAAGTTACAATCTTTTCCTTTTCATTACTCGAATCGAAACCTCTTAATTTTAAAATATTATTTATAAACTCATGTGATTCAATGGCTTGAGTAAAGAATAGAGTTTTAAACCTTTTTAGCATATCTTTTTCGTTGCAATCCACAAACACTCTATTATATACTAAATACTTCCTAGATTGCTCCACTATACTACTAAATTCTAACATTTCATGGTCATTTTTATCCACTATTGATATCTTTATTATTTTGAACCCTGAAGCCGCTTCCATGCTAGCTTTAAAGAGCTCTTGATCTGAAACTTTATGAACAATCATCGGTTTTACATTATTTATTAAACCATCTGCTGTTTCGCGGATACAGCGCTCAATAGGCAACGGCAGCTCTATAAAAAAATCCTTGCCATTCTCCAAAAACACCTTAAGACCCTTGGCATAGGTCAGCAAATACCCCCAATCCTTTTCCTGTGGCTCTGAAAAAACCCCTAAATCCCAGAGCGCGGCTTTTAGAAAGACGTTCCCCGCCTCCTCATACTCCGCCGAAACATCCATCTCCTCTTGGGGGGCTGGAATTTGTCGGATTTCCTGAATGACGGCATCTTGAGGCAATATAACTGGCGCCACCTTAGGCGCCAACGGAGGCGGCTGAGGTGCGGCAATGGCAATCCTTGGCTCTACAGGAGACGGTAGAAGATTGATCTTGGACAGGCTGGTCTGGATTTGCTTCTTTTTTTCTTGTGGGATGGCAAAGCTTGCTCTGGGCTTGCGGCCACGCGGAGTTACGATCCCTGATTCTTTGAGAACATCATGGACCGAAGACTTGGAAAGCTGGAGTCCAAATTTCTGAGAAGCCGACTCAGCTAATTGGCGACAAGACAAAAGCGGGTTTTCTTGCCTTTGACTGACAATAAATTGAACAACTTCCTGTTTTAATTTATATATTACTCCCATAAAGAATGTCCAGACTGGACATTCCCAATTATACCATTATTTCTTCTTGAGTCAAACAAGTGGTAAAAAAATTGACAAGAAAAGGTGACAGGTACATTTTTCGTATAAATATTAATAGAAAAATGTACCTGTCACCTTTTTTTATCACCTTTTTTCAACTTGATCGCCGAGCGAGATCTTGGTGCTGTCGATTACGCCTACCGGCAATTCGATGGCATAGGAGGACTTGAAGTATATCGGGGAGAGGCCAAAAGGCTTGATGTTGCGACATAGGCCGACCACTTTATTTTGGTTGTCGCAGAAGACGACATCGATGGGAAATTTCATAAAGAACATATGGATGGACTGGCAATGCGTGATGATCAGCGCATTGTCCTTAGCAAGGTCCTTGCGTCCAAGAAGGCCTTTCATGCGAGTCCAGGGATTTTGGGCGATTTCAACGTGAGAAGCGATACTCGTGTT
>CAZFON010000287.1:0-2847 GCA_964520185.1 uncultured Planctomycetales bacterium
CCAAATTAACGGCCCCTGTCCTGCCGCCGGTTCCACCATATTCATAGAATGAAAAAAGGTAACAAAAGCTACCGGCAAAAGAAAACCTGCGCAAAGTAATTTGTCAAATATCGTTCTGATGGTCAACTTCTGCCTGCGGAACCAATCCAAGACCAATAATGTCCCGGGCAAACTCACCGCCATGGGCTTGGCGCAAATGCTAAGCACTCCCAGCAAGATCGTTATCCAAAAGTAAGACCTGTTCCTTGAGTCAAGATATTGTAGATAAGCCAATAGTGCAGCCATGTAGAAAAAACCATACAAAACATCCTTTCGCTCCGTCACCCATGCTACGGATTCAACATGCATGGGATGGAGGCCGAATAAAAGTCCTGCCAGGCATGCGGCCATGTAAGACAGTCCCATCCGTCGGCTAAAAATGATCACTAAGGCAGTCACTGCCAAATGTAAAAGTAAGTTATTGAAATGGAATACGAACGGATCGTAACCAAAAAAATGATGTTCAACGGCCCAGGTGGTCCTGGTCAGCGGGATATAGGTATAATTGACCGTGGACGTCCAAACTTCGTGCAAATTTAAATTCGAAAGATGGACATCATCATCCCAATTCACAAAACCGGCTTTAAGGCAGGGGAAGTACGCCAGAAAAACTAAAACGAGGACAGCATACGGAAGATATGGTTTCAAGAACAACCTGGCCTGCATATGGATTTAAACTTCGAGAATTGGTTGCCTCATTTGGACGAATTTCGCAACTGGCTCATACCGCTGCCTCCTGATCTCATTCAGCTAAAAAGACAAAGACAACTCATTCCTTATCAATGAAAAATAAAGCGCCAGGTAAGAAGACTCAACCCACACGCTCCCAGCATCCAGAACCCGCTGATCGATGTTGTCAGCAAGAAAACATTGGCCATAAAATAATGTAAGGACGACAGCAATCCCGGCTTAAGGTGCGCATGACGAAACACCATCTGTTGGCAGTTATAGCTTCTCCAGTTCAAATTAATAAGTCTGTTTTGCGCAAGCATATCATGATATAAAGCCGAACCTGGCAGCGGCGTTAAGATGGAAACAAGCGTCAAATGCGGCTTGATCGAAAAACAAAATTTCCACAACTCGACAAGCGTCTTTAATCCGTCTGAATCAAACCCGAAGATAAAATGAGCTTTAACTCTTATGCCCGCCTGCTTAATGATCTGTGTATAGGCGGCATATTTGGGAGCCATAACGAATTTACCTCCCTGGCTTTTTTCGACTGATCGGGCAAATATCTCATAGCCCAGTAGCAATTCTACACAGCCGCTTTCCTTGGCCAGGCTCAAAGATTCCTGATTTTGAGCGATATCCAGTGAGCAGCTGCCATCCCATTTTATACCCAACGGCTTGACAGCCTTAAAAAGCTCTCTGGCATAACGCGGATCGGTATAAACGTTGTTATCCAGAAACCTTATGATCGAACGTTTATCATTGATCTTCTTGATCAATGCAACAATGTTCTCAATAGGCTCAAACCTGCGGTGATCCCCGACCAATCCCGGGATCGAACAAAAACGACAACTGAACTTGCACCCCCGTGTTGTTTCCATGAAATCCTTGATCGTAGATGGCGGCAAATTCAAAAGCGCTTTATGGGTCCTGGCATAGTCCTCTTCAGCCAACGTTTCTGACTCCTGCATGTAGATGGGCCTCAGCGTTTTGTTCTCATAGCCTTGAATCACTTCATTCCAAATCCCTTCCGCCGGTCCAACGACAACGCTGTCGCAAAAAACAAGAGCCTCCGATGGAAAACAAGTTACGTGCGGCCCGCCCATGATCACTACCGCCCCCCTCTTTTTGAATTCCTTGGCGATTTTATAGGCCTCATAACAATTACTTGTCATGCAGGTGATGCATACCAAGACATTGCTCTTATAATATTGGTCCCGCCAGATTACCTGATTGAACTCGCGGAACCTATAGGTTGAAGGCGTGAGGGCTTTCAAAACCACAAAAAAAGGAGGCTGGCGGCGCAAAAACAAAAGCCCTATCCCCTGAAATATCCCTCCGACAAGAGGGTTGACAAGAAATATCTCCGGCTTATCGCCCTGCTCTTTCCCTGCCTCAGGATACGAATCAAGAATAAACAATGTGCAGAAAATAAATTCAAAAACACTGATGAAGTTGCTGATCGAATTTAAAAGAAACCTTGCTTGAAAACCTTCCCAATGAAAGTAAGCAAATATCTTAATGCAAAACATTCCCAGAAGGCACGCAGCCATGAATACAAGCCCAGCGCCTGCCTGGAACCTCAAGTGCCCTGACGGATCCCCAAGCCTGCCAGCGAATTTCTTACGGATGGCCCAGGGCGCCAAACTCAAAGCCCCAACGGTGTCAATCACAGCGAAACTTACCGCTCTCCAGTGGGGATACGAATGGAAAAAAAAGAACAACAAGAAATCCGTCAGCTGTGCCAACATGAAAAAGATCAAAAAGCCAGTCCAAAGATCCTTTGCATTGTGGTTAAGGCGACGGATAGTGAAATTCGTTTCTCGAGAGATTATAATTTCAAGAATGCATCCGGCAAAAGCGCTCATGAAATAGATCTCTAAAGCGCTGGCAAGTAGGAAAAAAAATAAAGAAAATTGCAAGTGCTGAATAAAGGTGCATACAAAAATGACACCCGGCAGGGAGCTCGTAATCGTTAAGGCCTGAAAAAAATGATGCCGTTGGCTGTGCATTCAAATTATTATAACAAAAAGCTATCTCCAATAAAAAGGCTATTGCGAAGTTCAATAGCCTTTTATTTGATCTGGTTGCCTCGCATGGACTCGAACCATGATACCGAGATCCAGAATCTCGTGTCCT
>CAZFON010000288.1:0-2844 GCA_964520185.1 uncultured Planctomycetales bacterium
AACGATCTCTAATCCGTTTTCTCTTTATAGTATTAGGTGGGTTACTGTTGAGAAATTTGATCTATGGAATAATTTGCCCATCGTTTTGAATTGGGTCAGCGCCACCGATCATCAAAAATTATAAAGTGATATGGAAGAGCCATTTAAAGGATTGAATATTTTTAATGAAACTTTTAAGAAATTGAGGGAAAATAGCCGTGCTGATCTACGGAGACTCCTCAAGGTTAAGTAATGCCTATCATAGATACATTCAACAGACCTTTGCATGATTTGCGGATTTCCTTGATCGACCGCTGTAATTTTCGTTGTCCTTACTGCATGCCGTCGGAAAAATTTCACCATTCATACAAGTTCCTTGATCAAAAGCAGTGGCTCAACTTCGACGAGATCACGCATCTGGCCAGGGTCTTTGTGGCCTTAGGCGTGCGTAAGTTGAGGCTGACCGGTGGATAGCCCTTGCTGAGGCCTGATCTTGCTGAATTGATCCATCAGCTATCGGCTATTGAAGGCGTCGACGATTTGGCGTTGACCACGAACGGTTCTATGTTGACCTATTGGGCCTCGCGTCTGAAAGCGGCCGGACTCGGCCGTTTGACCGTAAGTTTGGATACGTTGGATGAAAATGTTTTCCGGCAAATGAGCGGAGAGAGGGGAGAGGTCAAGGACGTTCTGGAGGGCATTCATGCAGCGCAAGAAGCTGGGTTTCGCGCCATCAAGATCAATGCCGTTATTCAGCGGGGGGTCAATGACCATACCATCCTGGATCTGGTCAAATATTTCCGCGGCACTTCTCACACTGTGCGTTTCATTGAATACATGGATGTCGGCAACCAAAACCACTGGGCTACCTCCCAGGTGGTGCCATCGCATGAAATTATTTCCATGGTCGATGCCGTATTCCCTCTACAACGCCTCAGCGGCACTGAAGAGGGAGGGACTTCGGAGATTTTTCGCTTTAAGGACGGCAAAGGTGAGGTTGCTTTCATTTCTTCCGTGACCAAGGCCTTTTGCGGCACCTGCAGGCGCCTGCGCTTGTCAGCCGACGGCAAGATGTACACCTGCCTTTTTGCCACCCATGGGGTGGATTTGGGCGGCCCTTTAAGAAAGGGAGCTTGCGATGAAACTTTAAACGAGCTCATCCGTGATGTTTGGACCAAGCGGTATGACCGTTATTCCGAGATCCGCTCCAAAATCCCTCAGGACATTCATGCCTTGCCGAAGGTTGAAATGTACCAGATCGGCGGTTAGCTGTCATCCCATGTCATTTTCTTTTCCACGCGTTCCCGTTGTCGATGGGAAGGTTTATGGCGGGGTGGAGCAATATTGTTCTTTCTTATTTCTGTATTTTGGCGGCCGCCTGCTTGTAAAACCCCTTGGTATCCCTGCCTTCCCCGGTCATTGTCCTCCTGGTCCCTGCGCAAGACCGATCCGTCGCTTTGGACCTCATCTCCGACAAGGACCGCGGCGCCTGTATCTTCGGCAAAAGCCAGATTGGCGGTAAAAGAGGTAAACAGAGTAAATAATATTAATATTAAAGAGACTACAAATAATAAAAAAAATCCTTCTGGACTTATTGGTGCGGAAGCTAAATTGAAGTGTAGATGCGGCACCTGGCTGTCCATTTTCAGGACCCTTTAGTTTTGCGTCCCTATCTTACGATAGGTTTGCCTTTATCGCACAACAACTCTTAATTTGAATATAGCCGATATTTTTACGGAATGCAAATTTTGTTGTTGAGAAATCACCAAAAATTAGTCTCATTAGCATCTGCCGCATTGTCGAACCGGCCGGCAAAACGGACTTCGCGGACCAGCTGTAAACCGAATTTCTCTTTGACCGCGGTCATCATTTTTAAATGCAGGTCATAGACATCCTGGGCACTGGCCCGGGGGCCTTTGACGATGATATTAGCGTGCTTTTCGAAAATAAAAGCGCCGCCGGCCTTGAGATCTTTGCCGCCGGCCTCCTCAAGAAACCAGCCTGAAGCCTGGCGCCGCCCGGCTTTAGAAGTAGGTTCGATATTGCGGAAAAAAGAACCGGCGCAAGGGTAGGTGGTCAGGTCAGGGTGCTTTTGTGCGCGTTTTTTTAGGATCTCTGCGCGCTCAACGGCCAAAGCCATGGAGTCGCCCGGCGTTAAGGTAAAGGTGATGGATACGATGATTTCTTCTGTTTCTTTAAGCCGTGAATGACGGTAAGAAAATGCAAAATAATCTCGGTTTACGGTTTTGATCTGTCCTTGATGGTCAAGAACCACGGCAGAGCTTAATACATCCCCGACCTGTTTTCCCCAAGCCCCGGCATTGCCGACCACTGCGCCTCCAACGGTACCAGGGATACCGGTGGCATAATTCAAGCCCTCCAGGGCTTCATTTACACAGAAAAGAGACAAATCATCAAGATTGGTGCCAGCTGCCACCGTCACCTCATTACCTTTGCGTTCAATAAGGGGATGGGGGCATAAATAACGGACCACGGCGCACGGCAGCCCATGGTCAGACACCACGATATTGGAACCGCCGCCGATCAGTAAGAAAGGGATTTTTTCTTTTTTAAATTGATGAACGGCTTCTATTAGTTCTTCCGGTGTGGTGCATTCCACCAGGCAACGGCAAGGCCCGCCTAACTGAAAAGTTGTGTAATCAGACAAGAGGGCAGAGGCTGTTTTCTTCATGTTTTCCTGACCCACGCAGAGCTCCCATCGGTAAAGGATTCTTTTTTCCAGATAAGAAGTCTTTTCTTGATCTCCTCAATAACATATCGGCAGCTTTTAAAGGCCTCATCACGGTGAGGAGCCCATACGCCGATCCATACCGCGGTCTCCATGACCTTTAAGAACCCTGTCCT
>CAZFON010000289.1:0-2831 GCA_964520185.1 uncultured Planctomycetales bacterium
GGCTTAACAATTGTTTGGCTTCGATGCTATTTTCATTCTGCAATTTTTCCTTTAATAACGCCACCCTCCGGCGTTGTTCGAATATCCCTGCCTCATCCTGCTGTTGGGCATTGATGAGCGATCCGGCCAATTCAGCACCGATGATGACTTCCAGCTTTTTGACCAGTTCGCAGGCCATTTGTTTTTGTTTATCGATGGACAGGCGGAAACCTAAACCGAATTCGGCATTGTCCTCAAAGAGGGAATTGCTCCAAGCCGGCCCCCGGTTCTCAGCGTTCTTGGTATAGGGTGTAGTCGGCAAATTGCCGCCGTAAATGGATGAACAGCCTGTAGCATTGGCAACCACCATACGGTCTCCGAAAAGCTGGGTGGCCAACTTAATGTAGGGCGTCTCCCCGCAACCTGCGCAGGCGCCGGAAAATTCAAATAAGGGCTGCAAGGCCTGGGAAGAACGTATGGCCGACATTTTTACCTTACTGCGGTCAAGTTCAGGGATGTTCAAGAAATATTCCCAGTTTTCTTTTTCGCTTTGCCTTATTGGCGGCTGAGGTTTCATGTTAATGGCCTTGAACTTGGTCTCGACCTTGTTTTTGACCGGGCATACTTCAACACAGATCCCGCAGCCGGTGCAATCCTCGGGTGCTACCTGGATGGTATATTTCAAGCCCTGCCATTCCTTGTCCTTGGCGTCCATGGACTTGAAGGTCGATGGCGCATTTGTCAGGCAGCTGGGCTCATAGGCCTTGATGCGAATGACCGCATGCGGGCAGACCATGGCGCATTTACCGCATTGGATGCAAATATCAGAGTCCCATACCGGGATCTCCTGGGCGATGTTGCGTTTTTCCCATTGGGTGGTGCCGACGGGATAGGTGCCGTCGCAAGGAAGCGCGCTTACGGCCAAGCGATCTCCACGTCCTGCCATCATCTCAGCAGTGACCTTTTGAACAAAGGCCGGCGCGTTAGGTGAGACAATGGATGTCAAGGTGTTGTTGCCGGCGATATTTTCAGGCGCCTTGACTTCCTTCAAATGCGAAAGTGCATGGTCAACAGCCTCAAAATTCATGCGCAGGATCTCAGCGCCCTTTTTGGCGAAGCTTTTCTTGGTATATTCCTTAATGTGCTCAATGGCTTCCTGTTGAGGAAGGATATTGGATATCGCAAAAAAACAGGTTTGCATGATGGTGTTAATACGCATGCCTAAGCCCACTTTTTTGGATACAGAATAGGCGTCAATGATGAAAAACCTTAACTTTTTTTCCTTGATGGTCAACGCAACCTTGCGTGGCAGGTGTTCCCATATTTCCTCGGGACCATAGATCGTATTTAAAAGAAAGACCCCTCCTTCTTCTATATTTTGCAGGACATCCGTGGTTTCCAGGAAATGGAATTGATGACAGCCGATAAAGCTGGCCTTGGTGACCAAAAAGGTCGAATGGATGGGGTTGGGCCCAAAACGCAGGTGCGATACTGTGCCCGAACCTGATTTCTTGGAATCATAGACGAAATACCCTTGCGCATACATGGGCGTTGATTCGCCGATGATCTTGATGGAATTTTTATTGGCACTGACTGTCCCGTCTGCGCCCAGCCCGTAAAAGATGGCCCGCACACCCTTGCTTTCAAGGATAAAATCCTCATCATAATCAATGCTGGTATGTGTTACATCGTCATTAATGCCGACGGTAAAATGGTTCTTGGGATGGGATTTGGCCATCTCGTCATAAACGCCCTTGGCCATGGCCGGGGTAAATTCCTTGGAAGAAATGCCGTAACGGCCTCCGATGACCTTTGGCATACGTGCCAATGTCCCTGAACTGTGCGATTCAAACAGGGCATTGACCACATCCAGATACAAAGGTTCGCCTGGGCTTCCTGGTTCCTTGGTGCGGTCCAGGACGCACAAGGTCTTGACGCTATGCGGCAGGACCTTGGCAAATTGCTCGATGGCAAAAGGCCTGTAAAGGCGTACTTTAAGCAAACCGACCTTTTGGTTCATGCTTATTAGTTTGTCCACGGTATCCTGGCATGTTTCTGCGGCAGAACCCATGAGCACAATGACACGCTCGGCCTGGGGATGGCCATAATATTCGAACAACTGGTATTTACGGCCGGTCAATTTTGCAAATTTGTCCATGGTCTTTTGCACGATCTCAGGACAGGCGTTATAAAAAGGATTCACCGTCTCACGAGACTGGAAATAAACATCCGGGTTCTGGGCCGTTCCGCGCACAACGGGATTGTCCGGGGACAGCCGCCGCGAACGGTAAGCCAGGACTAATTTCTCATCGATCATGCTGCGGATATCTTCAAAGCTCAACTGCTCGATCTTGGACACTTCATGGGAAGTGCGGAAACCGTCAAAAAAATGCACAAAAGGAAGGCGCGATTCAAGCGTTGCCGCATGCGAGATCAACGCAAAGTCCATGACCTCCTGTACGGAAGATGAACAAAGCATGGCAAAGCCAGTCATGCGTGCGGACATCACGTCCGAATGGTCGCCGAAGATGGACAGGCCTTGGGTGGCAATGGCGCGGGCCGCGATATGAAAGACCGTTGGGGAAAGTTCGCCTGCGATCTTATACATATTAGGAAGCATCAACAACAGACCCTGAGAACAGGTAAAAGTTGTTGTCAAAGCCCCTGTTTGCAAGGCTCCGTGAATGGCACCGGCTACTCCTGCCTCGCTTTGCATTTCCTGGACCAGAGGTATTGAATCCCATATATTTTTACGATTCATGGATGCCCATTCATCCACCCATTCTCCCATGGGGGAAGACGGGGTGATCGGGTAAATGGCGACTGTCTCGGTCAGCCGGTAAGCGACGGAC
>CAZFON010000290.1:0-2820 GCA_964520185.1 uncultured Planctomycetales bacterium
TTCAATAGTATTGTAGGGAGGGCAAAAAAAGAATCAATTAGACCAAGGTATACTTTCATCAATAGAATTTAGCAGGTCGTTTCTATTCTTTGCAGCAGTGCCTCTATGTTAAAGGGTTTACTGATACTTCCAGTTACCAAGTCGGCATTTATTTCCTTATTACATATCTCATCCATATCCATGCCGGAAATAATAAAGACCGAACATCGGGGATTTACATCTTTTGTCATTTCCAATAGATCTATTCCGTTCAAACCTTGCATCTTATAATCAAAAAGACATATATCATACCTGCCTTTCTTAATTAGAATTGTCGCTTCTCCGCTGTCAGTTGTCTCATTAACACAATACCCCTCGCTTCGCAGGAGAATGGCTAATGAATCACATATATACGGCTCATCGTCTACTATTAAGATCTTTTTATGCATTCTTCTAATGCGCGACCATTTTGTACGCATAAAATCTCCTTCAAGCAAACAAGCGCTTTCAGAAACGCACCAAAATCTGAACATATTGTAAAAAAGGCGGGATTAACACAGCATTAAAATAAAATTAAAATAAAAACAACGATGTATCGGCTGGTCGAAAGAGTTGGATTAGATTATGTTCAGTAGGCAATTAAAGGTTCTAAACGGTTAGTTTATAAAATATATTCTTTCAGGATCCTTTAAAAAATGTAATATAAGATAATGCAAAAAATTCCTTCCCTTGATGGTCTCAGAGCAGTGTCCATCTTGCTTGTTGTTTTATACCATGCAAGCGACACTGTGGGCGCCCCAGAGTTCTTTCATAGATATTCCCATGTATTATTTTCTGGTTCTTTGGGAGTATATATATTCTTTGTAATTAGCGGCTTTCTCATCACTTCATTGCTCTTACGGGAAAAAACTACCCATGACGGCAAGATAGATATCAAGAAATTCTACCAAAGAAGGTTTTTAAGGATCCTGCCCGTTTGTTACCTTTATATCTTTGTCATATTTTTATTAAATAAGGTCCTTAATCTCAATGTCCAAAACGCTTTCTTCTTATATGCCATCACTTACACAATCAATTTTGTTAATTCTGGTACGGGTATATGGGCTCTTGGGCACTTATGGACACTCGCCATAGAGGAACAATTCTATCTTTTCTGGCCGTGGGTAACAAAATTATCACTCAAAAAAATGACGACTCTGGCTTGGGTCATCATCATTTATGCCCCATTAGCCAGGATCGTCTATTTCTCAAAAACAATTGCTCTTTTACATCCAAAATTAAAGATCTTACTGATGACACCATTTTTTAAATGTGCGGATTTCTTAATGATCGGCTGCTTGCTCGCAATTAGTCAATACGTTCACCCCGATTTATGGAAAACCTCCATTCTTAAAAACCGCTATATATTTTTATTGGCTATATTTCTCATGTGGTTCTTAAGTTTTCAATACGACAAAGATGACGCCCCCGTTCTTCTATTAGCTTTCGGTAAGACTATTGTATCCTTCTGCATTGCTTATGTTATTGCAAGCACGATTACCGTCAAGAATAATACGACTTTCAAATTCTTGAATCATCCGCTTATGGTCTATATTGGCGTGCTTTCTTATAGTATTTATATTTGGCAGGAGATATTCCTTTTCTCAAAAGAAAAACTGATCGGCCCCGCATGGTGGTTTCAAATATTCCCGATCAATATTGGATCAATTTTCATTGTTTCGATCCTGTCTTATCATCTTTGGGAAAGGACCTTCTTAAAAATGAAAGAAAGGCTTAAAGTAGTGTAATATTCAAACTTATTATGCCTGCCATTCTGCTTGAAGCATAGAAGCCAAAAAACCAGCGCCGTAAGAAAAACAAGTCACGGCCTCTTGATCGTGCAATTGCCCACTTAAAATACTCTTTAAAACAAATAAAACCGATGGTGAAGACATGTTGCCGTAGTCCTTCAAAATTTGACGGGTCGGCCGCATATCCTCATCCGAAAGGCCAAGCTGCAACTGAATGGCATCTAAAACCTTTCGCCCGCCTGAATGAAATGCATAATGAGTCTTAGCCACCGATCCATTCTTATAAAGAGTATGGATTGCATCAGCTACGATCTGGGGCACTTTGGGAGAAATCACATTGCATAAGCGCGAGTCCAAGTATTTAAAACGCAGATCATCACGAAATTGAGGCCTCAATAAAGAAGAGATTTTCTTTATACATAAACCAGGCTCGTTTGTTCGATTGCTCAACAAAACAGCTGCTGCACCATCAGAGAAAATGGCATTTGATAAAATCAGCTCAGGCTTCTCTTTCCAATGTGTCGCTGCTGAACAGATCTCAACCGCTATCACTAAAACGGTAGAATCCGGTGATCGTTTTAAATAATCGTCTGCTGCCCGTAAAGTTGGTAGAGCGCCTGTACATCCTAAACCTACCAAGTCCAAAGTATGAATATTTTCCGGCAAACCAAGCCGCTGGCTCACATAAGTGCTTAAACCTGGACAAAGATACCCCGTACAAGTGCATACAAAAACCGCATCAATATCCTGGACCTGGCGGTCTTTCTTATTAAAGATCTTCTGCACAGCATTAACAGATAGATCTACAGCTGATTGTTCGAAACGTTGAATTTTTTCATCCGGCGATTCTGATAACAGGACTTGCGGATCGTCCCACGCAAAATACCGACGATGAATTCCATCATCCAATAAAAATTTCTTATAAAGGTCCAAAGCGCGTTCGGACAAATTCACCTGCTCAGTTAAGACAGTTAAAACTTCCTGCTGTGTCATACTATTGGAAGGATTATCAGTTTCAACGTCTAGAATAATTGTTTTTAAACTCTGCCGC
>CAZFON010000291.1:0-2820 GCA_964520185.1 uncultured Planctomycetales bacterium
CTAAGCTCATATAAACTTATATAAATGAAAGTTTTTAAGCTTAAAAACAAAGACCGCATGGACTTGCTGGCTTTTGTGCTGTGTTTATTCGTATTTCTTTTCTGGGCCCTTCTTTTAACTTATAAATTCTACCATTTTGGATATTACGATTGGGACCTGGCTTATTTTGCCCAAGGCATGTGGAATTTATGCCATGGATCGGTCCAAGTCACGGTGTTTGGCACCAATTTCTTTTCTAATCATGCCAATTTAATAGCCTACCTGATCCTGCCTATTTATAAGGTCTTCCCGCATCCGTTGACCCTGGTTTACTTAAAAATAGCATCAATTGTCATGGCGGCCTTTGTTTTATACGTGATGGCCAAAGAGAAGCTTGATCCTAAGACCGCCATCCTTGTTTTATTTCTATATTTGATCTACGCACCCAATATTTTTGGTGTCATTTACGAATTTGATTTTGAAAGCCTGGCCCCTGTATTTTTAATGTTGATCTTATATTTTTACGTCAAAGAACGTTGGCTGGGGTTCCTGAGTTGCGCGGCGATCTTGGTCCTGATCAAGGAAAACATGCCTTTTATTATTTTGGCTTTCAGTATCCATGGATTATTTACAAAAAAAGATAAAATACGCTTCGGTGTCATCCCGGGGATCTTCGCTTTGATCTCTTTTTACCTGTTGGTTTATGTTTTTATACCATACATGGCGAACTTGCCTATTGGAAAGCAGATCCCCTTTTACTATTTAGGAGACAATTATAAAGACATGGGAGGGTCCGCCAGCGGGATCATATCCAGCATGATATTCCATCCCTTTAAAACTTTGCATTATCTCATGACCCCTTTGAATTTTGGTTTCCTGGTCGCGATCTTTAATCCATTGATGTATCTTTCCCTGGGATCACCGGGTATTTTATTTCTGATCTCTCCTGTTTTTCTCCAGCATCTGTTGTCCGCATCTGTCACCGAACACGAGATCCGGTTTGCCTATGTTTTAACGATGGCCCCATTCCTTTTTTTAGCCGCCGTTGAAACCTTGAGGCTTTTGTACAAGAATTTTAGAAAAGAATATTATTTGACCTTGGTCCTTCTTGTCATCGTCAATGCGGTGATCCTTACTATTAATTTTCATGTTTTTAAAGAACGGTTCGTGGGGAAAGAGGCTTGGCAGGAAACAAAGGAAGATGTCCAGGACCAATGGAAATTAGTGCATTTGATCCCGCCGGAAGCTTCGGTCGTGGCTTCATTTTCTTTTTTAGCGCCGCTATCACAACGGGCAGATCTTTATACTTTTTATCATATGTATGACCCCAAATATCAAAATGACCAATGGTCTTATCAATTGCCATCGAATGTCCGCTATGCGTTGATCGATAGGCTTGATCCATGGTTATTGAAAGAAGATAATTATCCATTGGCCCAAGAGCGTGTGAGGAAATTCTTTAACTCGGGTGGTTGGAAGGTCCATAAAAAATACGGCAGGTTCTGTTTATACGAAAGAGAGGCCCGATGAGATCATTTTTTGAACTTCTAAGGTACAGGCAATGGGTAAAGAATATTTTTCTTATTTTTCCCCTCATTTTCTCAGGGCAATTCATCGAATGGGCGTTGTGGATCGAGTGCTTGAAAGGCATCGTTGCTTTTTGTTTGATCTCCAGCAGCATGTACATTATTAATGACATTGTTGATCTAAAGGCAGATCAGCTCCATCCTCATAAATCCAAAAGACCTATAGCCTCAGGTAAAATTTCTTTTTCAACAGCTTTGGTTGTTTCGTTCGTTGTATTGATCTTAGGTTTGGCCGTTTCCAACCAATTGGGCCGGGAATTCTTTTTTTATTCCATTGGGTATATCTTATTGAACGTTCTCTACAATATCCGTGCCAAACATATTGTTATCGTGGATACTTTAATGGTCGCTTTTGGCTTTCAAATCCGGATCCTGGCAGGATGCGCGGCTGACCAAATACTTACTTCGCTCTGGCTTTTGATGTGTGTTTTTGTCCTGGCTTTATTTTTAGGTTTCACCAAACGGCGTTATGAAATTTTTACGTTAAAGGCAGAAGCGGTGAACCATCGGGGGGTTTTAGAACACTACACGCCTTATCTGTTGGATCAATTGATCAACATTTCCTCAAGCCTTGCCATTGTCTTTTACGGTCTTTATACGATCTCAGCGGAAGTTGTCCAGCGTATTGGAGGCTATGAAATGTTCTACTCAACTCCTTTTGTCATTTACGGCATCTTTCGCTATTTATATTTAATTCACGTACGCAAATTAGGCGGGGAACCGGAAGATATCCTTCTATCAGATCTTCCTTTATTCGTTGATATCCTTTTGTGGATCATCTTTGTTGTGCTCGTGATCACTTATTCCAAATTTCGATGATGATCAAAATTTCATTCCTGGATATTTTTTACTCGATCGCTCCTTTGCCCATGAAGCTCTTTAAGGCATTGGATTATCTGGCGGGAGGGATGGCTGCATTTTTATCACCTTCCCTTCCCGGAAAAAGCCCCCCCAAAAAAATACAAAAAATACTGATCATCCGGCCTGGTGGGATAGGGGATGCGGTTTTTTTATTACCTATCCTTAAAGTCCTTAAAGACCAGGGCCTTATCATTGATATCTTATGTGAAAAAAGAAATGTGGAAGTGTTTAACTCGCAATCCCGGTTATTTAACAAGGTTTATCTTTACGATCAACAACCCCTGGCGGTCTTTGCTAATTATTACGATGTCGTTGTTGATACGGAACAGTGGCATTATTTAAGCGCATTGACAGCCTGTTTTGTTCCTTCTTCTTATAAAATAGGCTTTGCCAC
>CAZFON010000292.1:0-2806 GCA_964520185.1 uncultured Planctomycetales bacterium
CATTTTTATTGACGTTGGATAGGAAGGGCCCCCAATTGGCGCAAATCATGAACCTGCCGGATGATCTTTCTTTTAATTTTTATAATTCCAACGACAAGGAAGTGAAACTGGTAATTTATGATATTCCCCAAGAACCGGGAGATGTTAAAGTATCGGTTAAAAAGCAGGAATTGATCGATGCCGAAAGCATCAATAAGGAATTATTAAAAGCGATTTCCAAGATAAAAGATCAATTAGTCCCCGGTCACTGGCAAGGAGCTGGCGCGCCCCAAAGCAATATTGAGGCAAGGTTGACACGTACCGGTTTTTCCAAGCAAGCCAGGATTTTAGTTGATCTCTTCGATAAGGCGGACCAACGGTTGATATCTTTATCTTTATCGCAAGAGCAATTTGTCAAATTTATCAATGGCAGCGGCAATTATAAAGCAGATGTCAGTCAGTATTACAGGCAATCCCAGTTGGCCGAGAATGGCCGGCAGGATGAGTGGTTGACTGAGGCCGTGTCCCGTCAGCCTCAGCCCGCAAGCCGGTATTACCGGCCCCAGGACACTTTTCCGCGTAAATCTAAATCCCTAAAGGCGGGTTCATTTGACTTTGCTTTAACTGCCCAAAAAGGTGGTATTGATTTGACCCCTGCCAATATGCATTTACAAGTCCAAAATAGCGGGGGAACGATCAAATTTAATCTTAATCCTGAGCAGATCGCCCAGCTCCAAAACGCACCGGGTTTTGAGCCGGTGATCATCGATATCCAGCCAATGACCAATTTACGTCTCTTTTTGGGTTTGGAAAAGAGTTGATTAAAAAAGGTGACAGGTACATTTTTTAAAGAATATTTATTAAATAAATGTACCTGTCACCTTTTTCACCTTTTTTAATAAATGTACCTGTCACCTTTTTTTCATTGCTTGATAAATCAAATGATTAGGTATATATTTATGGTTCTATGTTAAAGACTCAAATTACAGCAGAATTGCTTTACGAAAGGCTCAAGAACATCAAGCTGGGGGCTTCGGTGTGCCAGTATTCCCTGCGCAAATGCGAGGAATTCGTGCCTCTGGTCAATGAGATCAACGAGCTTAAAGAGCAAAAAAACGCGGTTATCCTGGCTCATTCCTATATAAGCCCGGAAATCATCTATGGTGTCGCGGATTTTGTGGGCGATTCCTATAAATTAAGCCGTGACGCCTTGTCCACCCAGGCTTCCACCATTGTCTTTGTGGCTGTAAGGTTTATGGGAGAGACGGCCAAGATCCTTAATCCTGAGAAGGAAGTCTTGGTCCCTGCGGTATTAGACGGCTGTTCCCTGGCAGATTCTATCACGCCTGAAACTGTAAGAGACCTGCGGCGCCAGTATCCAGGCTATACCTTTATTTGTTATATCAATACCACGGCCCAGGTCAAGGCTGAGTGCGATGTGACCGTTACTTCCGCGAATGTCTATAAGGTCGCTGAGTCAGTGCCGAATGATAAGATCTATTTTCTTCCTGATAAATTCATGGGCCAGAACCTGAAGAACCACATGGAGCGCCATGGGATCAAGAAGGACATTAAATTTTATACCGGCACTTGTTATGTGCATGAAGATTACAACATGGATGATATCCTTAAAGTCAAACTTGAATATCCTGATGCCAAGATCGTCAGCCATCCTGAATGCAATTCGGCCATCATCGACAATTCCGATTTTGTCGGCAGTACTGAGCAGATGCTGTCTTTTATGAAGAAGACAGATTCCAAGCAATTTTTGATGCTCACTGAATGCGGGCTTTCTTCCCGTTTGCAGTCCGAGTTTCCGGACAAGCAGCTGGTAGGCTCCTGCACCATGTGTAAATATATGAAATCCAACACCCTGGGGGATATTTTACGGGCTTTAAAAGATCCTTCAGCCCGTGACAGGGTCAAGATCGAGGAACCTATACGCCTGAAGGCGTTGAAGACCATTGAGGCCATGTTCCAGTATGCCTAGCGATCAAACGTATGTTGAGCCCCAATACTTCACCTTTGCCCATCCGCCTAATGAATTGCTCTTAAAAAGCGGCGCCAAATTAGGCCCTGTGACCCTGGCCTATGAAACGTATGGCGCCTTGAATGCTGATAAGAGCAACGCTATCCTGATCTTCCATGCCCTGACCGGCGATGCCCATGCAGCTTTTTGGCATAAAGGGGACAAAAACCCCGGCTGGTGGGACCCCATGATAGGTCCAGGCAAGGCTTTTGATACGAACAAATATTTTGTTATTTGCGTCAATATTTTGGGCGGATGCAAGGGATCAACCGGACCTTCCTCGGTCAATCCAGCCACGGGCAATCCCTGGGCCTTAAGTTTTCCGGTCATCACCATTGAAGACATGGTGGTAGCCCAGAAATATTTAATAGACCATATGGGCATCAAGAAATTATTATGCGCTTCCGGCGGTTCCATGGGCGGCTTAATGGCCATGGAGTGGGCAGTTCGTTATCCTGATACGCTTCATTCGGCCATACCGATCGCCACCAACTACAAACATACGGCCCAGCAGATCGCCTTGCATGAAGTGGCGCGCCAGGCCATCATGTCTGATCCTCATTGGAACAGGGGCGATTATTACGGCAAGGAAGTGCCTGCCCAGGGCATGGCGGTCTCAAGGATGATCGGGCATATAACCTACATGTCTGAACGCTCGATGGAAGAGAAATTCGGCCGTAAATTGCAGGACAAGGAAAAGCTCGGCTATGATTTTTCCCATGACTTTGAGGTGGAATCTTATCTCAAATACCGCGGCGCCAGTTTTGTGCAGCGCTTTGATGCCAACAGCTATTTGTA
>CAZFON010000293.1:0-2795 GCA_964520185.1 uncultured Planctomycetales bacterium
TAAACATATTCCAACTGGTGGTCAACCCGTCTTTCCGGCGTGACAAAAAAACACAAGCCATCATAGGGTTATCCTGGGCGCTGCTGGGAATGGTCTTTTTCTTTGATTACATTGATCCCAAACGCTTTGTCCTGGACCTGAATCTGGTGAGGGTGGCGCAATATTTACGCTTCTTCATCATGGGTTATACGACTCTTTGGGCTTGTGAACAGGTACTGAATTCCAAACCTTGGCTCGGGCTTACGGCAGCTGTGCTTATCCTGGCTTGCGGCACCAACAGCCTCATAGGATTGTTCTTCCTGGGGCTTGTGATCTTGATATTTACCATTGATGCCATGTTAAAGCAGACAGATAAATGGGGAAGGATAAAGGGAGGGATCATTTTAGGAGCGACCGGATCTGTGGCCCTGGCTCTGATCCTGGAATTGGTCCATAATGACCAGGTACCTGTATTTTGGAACAGGCACTATATCGTTCTTGCCGTAACCGTCATTGTTTTTTTGGTCTTATTATTCAAACCCACCCATATCTGGCTTCGCCGGGCGTTGCTCATCATACCTTTGTTAGGATCATTTATTGTTTGCATGTATTTCATCTCCGAGTATTTAGACTTAAAAGCCACCGGCCCCGGGGCCTGGCAAATGCTGCGCGACTGGGAAAACATGCAGCTTTATGTGAAGGACCATACGCCTAAGGATGCGCTCATTTTAACACCCTATGATGTGCCCATCGGAGGATTCCGGATCCATTCGGACAGAAAACCCCTGGTTTGTTACCGTGATTGCGGCATCATTGGTTTTGATTACGCAGCAGCTAAGGAATGGTCCCAACGCATCAATGATATTAAAACTTTTAAAATGTATATCAGCCCGGACGACCGCTTGGATGAGGCTGTGTTCATGGCCATCACCAAATACCACGTTGATTACATCGTTTTTATGAAGTACTACGGGCCGCAGGGCGATACTTTTAAATTCAAAAAGATCTACGAGAATACTGTTTTCTCTTTTTACAAAGTCTTATAGGTGCCGATGCTTAAAAAAGAACCTGCCGTTTTAACCTGCCTGGGCCTATTAGTCTTCCTTTGCTTGACCTCATTGATCCTACGCTATCAGCAACTGGACCGCATTCCTTACGGCTTCCATGTAGATGAAATGAGCTCATCCGTGGATATTGGATGCCTTGTTTCGGAAGGGGTGGATGCTGATAATGTCCCTTATCCGCTTTTTTCAAGCGTTAACTACGGCACTCCCAAGCCGCCGACCTATCTTTATCCTGCTTTTGCCTGGGCTAAGGTCTTTGGCTATTCAGCTCCCAGCTTACGGGCCTTAAGTGTATCCATGCACCTTTTGGGAATTATAGGATTATTCTTTCTGGCCAGATCGTTCTTTGGATGGCGTTGTGCCGTTTTAACGGCAACAGCAGCTTGTCTTTCGCCTTGGACCTGGAATATCAGCAGGGTGGCCTTTGAATCTTTGTTTGCGGTGACGTTTTTGATAGGGGGTATGTATTTCTTTTTTAAATCTCCCAAAATTTATAACTCTCTTTTGTCTGCTTTGTTTCTTACGGCAGCCATGTATTCCTATCCTCCTATCAGGGTCCAGGCACCTTTGATGGTCCTTTCATTGATCGCCTATGCCCATTACAAATATCCGCGGCCGTTAAAATCGTGGGGGACCTTTGGTTTAACCATGGTCCTGTTTAGCATTCCCTTGATACAAAAGGTCCTTTCCGGCGAATTGCAGGGACGATTTAATACCATCAGCATTTTCTCCAGTGCTTCAGGATCTGATATAGGACGATCCTTCATTAACAATTTTTTCATACATTTCAGCCCTGATTTTTTATTTTTAACAGGTGACCCTTCTTATGTGCACTCCACAAGGCATTTCGGAATTTTAAGCTGGCTGGACATTCTAGCCTTAAGCTTTGGCGTGATATGGCTATTTATGCTTATCGTCGGGTGGCTGAGGGAGGGGAAACCCGAAGCCAGGACCCGACGATCTGATAAAGGGATCTTGCTCTTATTATTGGCCAATATTTTGATCGGCGTACTGCCTGCTGCCTTGACCAATTCCGAATTGCCCAATGCCTTGCGGATAACAGGGGCCTGGCCTTTTAGCTGTCTTCTAAGCGGATATTTACTCTGGCAGGCTTGCGAAAAATGGTGGGGAGCATGGATCATCACCACTCTCACGGCAATCCTGTTTGCGATGGTGTTCTTTAATGTTTATTTCAAGGCTTTCCCTCAGGAGGGCAAGGGCATGTTTGCATATTGGACCCTGGACCAGGCCAAAGAATTAAAGACCGATGAAGATTGGTTAAAATTTGTCATGCTTTACCGCCGCCAGGATTATAATGCCCGCTATTACCTGATGCAATACAAGGGAGTTGGTTGCACACAATCCAGGAAAATATGGAATGGAGTGAATGAACTTCTAAAAAGCCATGGCAGCCCCTAAAGACATCATTATTTTGGGTATCTCTGCTTTTTACCATGACAGCGCTGCCTGTATCGTCAGGAATGGCGATATTATTGCCGCTGCCCAGGAAGAACGCTTCACCCGTCGAAAGCATGATGCTTCGTTCCCTGCTCAAGCCGTGCGCTATTGCCTTAAAGAAGCAGGCATTACCATCAAAGAGGTTACCTATGTGGCTTTTTACGAAAAGCCCTTCCTGAAATTTGAACGCTTGTTAATGACCTATTTGGCCTATGCGCCCCAAGGCCTTGTTTCATTTTTAAGGTCCATGCCTGTTTGGCTAAAAGAAAAAATTTTCATGAAAGACCTGATCCA
>CAZFON010000294.1:0-2794 GCA_964520185.1 uncultured Planctomycetales bacterium
GAAACAAGCAGCCAGGCGTCCAAGACCGCCATTGCCAAGGCCGGCATCCACTTCCTGCTCGCGGACAGCCTCCATGTCCAGCCCTAACTCTTCCATGACATCGGTGGCCTGCTTTTCAATACCCAAATTATACAAGTTGTTGCCCATTAAGCGGCCGATCAAGAATTCCATGGACAGATAATAAACCCTACGCACGTTCTTTTTATGGTAACTTTGCTGGGTCTTGATCCAGCGCTCAACTAAAAGATCCCTAACAGCCATGGAAAGGGCCATGAAATTATCATGCATGGTGGCCGTATATTGGTCTTTGGAAAGTGTATATTGCCTGTTCGTTTGGAAGGACAATTTCAAGGCATCCTTGGTCATTTCTTTTTGTGATACATACCAATCGCCTTGCTTTTTAGTATTAGACGGCATAAAAATCCCTCCTTTTAACAACAACAAATCGTATTTTTTACTATACTGCAAGCAAAGGCGACTTTCAAGGATTCTGTAAACTATCTACTGGCAAGTAGTTAAAAAAGGTGACAAAAAAAGGTGACAGGTACATTTTTTAAAAAAATGTACCTGTCACCTTTTTCTGTTATCTTTTCTATGAATGGGGCAGCGATGAAGGGTATACGATCAATTCACCGGTAAATCTCAATAGGGCATCGCCGTAATAATAATGGTAGACTTGCGTCTCTGCATTAATGATGGCATCAGCGCCTTTTTTCCTGGCTAAAACCCTGGCCTGGGCCATTAAATTTTCAGGATTTACCCCATTGCCGGCAAATCCCTCAATAGAAACTTTGCCGATCACAAAATAAGGCTTGCTCACATTCGAAGTCTGCGAGGACGGATAAACGCTAACAACATATGCCTTGTCTTTAGGGGTGAATTGATCGTAGCTGTACCCCACATACCTGGTGCTGGTGGCACAACCCGCCAAAAGAACGGCAGACATGCTTATAGCTAATATTCTTTTTTGCATATAAAGTACCCTATTTACCGTACATCAATTTTAGTTGGGACACCTTTGGAAATTCACTATAGAATTCGCCTTGAGGCCCCACAAAGCCCTGCCCTGATCTTTTGATAATGACGGCGTTATATCCTCCTTTATCATTAGGGACATTCACGGTCAATGCATCATCCCCCTCGGCAGAAACAGTTGCTGTCTGGGCTTGGACCGTGGCTGAAGGAATTCCGACAGGCGCCTGCACGGCCTGGTAGCCATACTGGGTATAAACATAATAAACCCCGTTATTGACATAATAGGTGGCCCCATTGACCACGACCGCCTGGAAGCTTGGAGATTCAACGACCGTATAGGCAGGATAAGACGGATAATAATAGGGATCACCATAATAACGGTAATAGGGCCCATAACCATAATACGGCCCCGGCCATCCCAGATTCAGGCTCACATAAGCGTGCGAATGTCCGCGTCCGTGATCCCATGCATAGGAATCCGTAGGCTGAATGAGAAAAAGACCTGCGATCAAGAAAACCAAAAGTATTTTTAATGCTATCCTCATATTACCTCCCTGCAATACCTTATAATTATAATCCCCCTAAACAAGGAAGTCAATTCAGGCTCCCCTGCTTCTATAAGGTTAGACAATAAAATGTGCCAAAAAGTTCACTTTAAAAGGCAGGATTCTTCTTTAGGATCAATTTTTGACCGGCTTGGTCAAGGGTAAAATGGAACTTACTTAAGAAAGACATGCCCAGGATGCCGTACTTGATCTCCTTGTTATCATCTATCATAACGGCAGCGCCCACATCATCAAGCCTGGCTGTGCCTATCTTGATGCTATCCAAGGTAACAGCCGCCACTTTATGCTTGCCGTTGAGCACCTCTACGTATCCTGCATTGGAATGGCTGAGGTCCAGGCCCAATTGGCGTGCAATGGCGGCATTTAACAGGATCACCGGAGAACCGGTGTCTACGATAAGGGTGGTATGCACCTTGTTGTTGATAAGTACATCCGCTAAAAGATGGCCCTGATCATCAGGGATCAAGGGGATCGTGGTGCCTTCAAGCTCTTTGCGCTTTTGCTCCTGCTGCTGCCAAAGATCGTCAGCCAGCTGTTCTTTAGCGGCAATTATCTTTGAAGAGACACCTGAAGTCCGAGCCTCAGCCAGGGCCTGGCGGTCCGAGGCAATAAGGTCGCCTTCAGCCGCATATACATGGGAAAGAAGGATCCCTGCAAAAAAAGCTCCCATCAACCCTGTTTTCATGTTCATGATCCTATTTCTCTTTATGCGTAGCCAAGTGCTTGGATGATCTGTAACTGATAGAGTAAGGCGTGATAATATGGAACTTGGCGCATAAAGCATTGATCGAATTGATCAAGGCCCCATTATTTTCATTATACTTTAATTCACTGATCAAATAATAAACTTTGTGAAAAGCCCAATCATGGGCGATGTTTTTATCGCCCGGCAAAGCGTCCTTCAAGGAAGCAGTGACAACAAAATCTTTGGGGATATGGACCATATCTCCCCTGATCTGGATGGCGAATCTATCTTCATCCGTGTAATTGCCGTAAATCACGAATTGGGAGCCTTTAAAGAAATCAGGCATAGTTTGAGGAAAAATTTCCGTATCATTAAGACCGCTGACATAATAACGCACATTCAAAAGAAGAGGGTCTTTGATCTCATCATACAATTTGGAAAATTCCCTTCCGATAAAATACTCCCTATCTGAGACCCTCGACCAGCCGCGGTTTTTAAATGCAATGAAATCCAGAATATACGGGTCAACAGACACTCCTCCGCCAAAGGTAAAAATGCTCACCTTGTT
>CAZFON010000295.1:0-2784 GCA_964520185.1 uncultured Planctomycetales bacterium
AACCGGTCCTGATCTTCACAATGTCCTCAAAGGACAGTCCCAATACATCGTCCAATGCCTGTTGGAAGGACAATGGGTCATCCAGTACAAAGGCGCCTTTGGAGGTAAAGCCGGATAAGATCTCCTCAATTGACGTGCCTTTGACGAAACAGGCGGGGGTGCCATGAAAATAGCCTTCCAGCGCCGGGAGCCCAAAACCCTCGATCTCGGACGGCAATATGATCGCTTGGGCCTCCTGCATAAGAACGCTTAACTCCCGGCTGCCCACGAAGGGGACATGTTCGACCCTGGGAGATCTTAAATGCTCCCAAGCTTCATCCACCGATCCCACCAATTTTAACCTGGGCCAGTCAGGTCTTTGCACGGAAACTAAGGACCACATTTCCAACAACCGTTGCGTTTTCTTATGGGGACTCTTTGAGGCAAAATGAAGCACGTAATCCTTTTTAACGCCTTGTTTGATCTCAATATCTTCATAATCGCTTGCCGCGTAGGTCACGCGTATGACTGGAGCGGTTATTTTATAACGGCGACAGAATGTCAAGATCTGGTCGCGGGCCGCATAAGAATCCGTCAAGATCATATCGAAGGTGCTGATGCTGCATTTCATCAGGCCGATCCAATAGGCAAAGTCCAAGGCGGAACGCTCTTGGGGATAATGGTCCGCATAGTGTTGCAGGATGGTGTCATGGACAGTCCCTACCACCGGGCAACGAGGCCTCATTATAAAAGAAACATACCCTTTTGGATAATAAACAATATCCGGCTTTCTTGCCTCCAGGAACAACGGAGAGCCGTTGTCAGTGGCAATACGAAGGAAATTATTGTCTGTCCTCCATGGAATGCGGACGTTGACAATGCTATTTTGGACAACGGAATAGGAAGAGGCGGAAATAACTGTCTCTAAAGAAATGTCCGGCCTTTGAGAAAGTCCGGACAAAAGCGTGTGTGTATAATTAGTGATCCCTCTTGTCCTGTCCCTATGGGGATTTTGGTCTGCCAGATAGACAGCGACTTTCATCAAATGCGCCTCATTTCAACTGGGTTTCCTCTTTGACAAGAGTCCTGATAAGATCCGGAAAAGACAACGTATACTTCCAACCCAATTCCTTCCTGGCCTTTCCCGCATCTCCAAGAGTAACGGCAATATCCGAAGGCCTGAAAAACCCTTTGTCGATCTCCACATGGTCCTTCCAGTGAAGCCCTAAATGGCCGAAAACAAGGTCCACGAATTCTTCAAGGCTATGCGCTTCTCCGGAAGCGATGACATAATCATCGCCTTTGGACTGCTGCAGCATCAGCCACATCGCCTGGACATAGGCCGGAGCATAACCCCAGTCCCTCTTAATGGACAAATTGCCCAACCTAAGCTTTTCACGGCTTCCCCGGGAAATCCGGACAGCGGTCGATAAGATCTTCTTAGTGACAAAGTGCGCCGGCCTCAAGACCGACTCATGATTGAATAAAATCCCTGAACAGCAGTACATGCGGTAAGCCAAACGATAGTTCTTTACCAATAAATGACCCGCTACCTTGGACACGGCATAGGGACTGATAGGGTTAAGAGGGGTATCTTCATGGGCCGGCAATAAGGGGGGATTGCCGAACATCTCGCTTGAAGAAGCCTGGTAGATCTTTACCGGTAAACCCAGATGACGGACCGCTTCCAGAAGCGCCACCACCGACAAGCCGTTATACTGCAATGTCTCCGCGGGGTTGTCGAAAGACCTTCCCACAGAACTTAACGCGGCTAAATTATATATCTCGTCAGGCTTTGTCTGTTCCACCAGATCTTGGACACTTTTTATATCGGTCAATAGACATGTCCGCCATTGGATCAGGTCCTTGATCCCCATCATATTCAAACGGTCCATCGAGTGCTGATGGCCGTCTGCCAACACACCAATGACCGTGTATCCCTCTTTTAATAAAAATTGGGCCAGATACGTGCCATCCTGTCCTGTGACCCCTGTAATTAAAATCTTTTTTCCGGAATTACCCATGTTTTGTCAGCCTTGCGGCATGCCCTCAAATTTTCTGCGTACCCCAAAACCCTTTACTGTAGCCAGGGTCCAGATTGTTTTTTAACGGCCTCCACCAACTCTCATGCTGAAGATACCACTCCACGGTTTTCTTTAATCCCGTCTCTAGTCCGGTTTGGGGCGCCCAACCTAAACCCTGTAATTTGGAAGAGTCCAAACTATAACGCATATCATGACCGGGGCGGTCCTGGACAAATTTGATCGAATGCTCATCCTTCCCCATCATGGCAAGAAGTTTCCGCGTCAGTTCCATGTTTTCACATTCCTGGCCGCCTCCCACATTATATACTTCTCCATTAACACCACGGTCTATCAATAGTTTGATCGCACGGCAGTGGTCCTCTACATATAACCAATCGCGCACCTGACGGCCCTGCCCATAAATCGGGACAGGGAGGCCATCGACCAGATTAGTGATAAATAACGGAATGATCTTTTCGGGATAGCAATAGGGACCGTAGTTGTTCGAAGCCCGTGTGATCACAACGGGCAGACCATAAGTTTCAAAGAAACTGTAGGCCAGGCGCTCCCCCCCCAATTTCGATGCGGAGTAAGGATTACGGGGCTTTAGCTCGGCTGATTCCTTGAAACTCCCTTCCAAAATATTGCCGTAGACCTCATCCGTTGATATTTGAATAAACCGTTTAAGGCGATCGGCCTTTCGGGCCTCTTCAAGCAGGGTATAGACCCCGAAAATATCCGTTTTAATAAAAGACCGCGGGTCATCAATGGAGCGGTCCAC
>CAZFON010000296.1:0-2776 GCA_964520185.1 uncultured Planctomycetales bacterium
AGGGCAGCACGATAATTTGGAGAATATTTTATTCGTCGTCGAGCTTAAAAGTGGCACCAGGGGTTATGGCGAGGCAGCCGTGGCGACACACATCACGGGCGAAACCATTGAGCAGACCTTTAAGAATTTAAAAGGCGTGGCCTCCTGGCTGAAAGGGAAGGCGCTAGATGATTATTTAAATATTTCAGCGCATTTGCACGAATGCCTTTCTTCCAATCAAAGCGCTGTCGCTGCCGTGGAAATGGCCCTTCTCGATGCCTTGACCCGGTATGTACGGATCCCTTTATGGCGGTTATGGGGCTCATCACCTAAACCTCTGCATACGGATGTTACCCTTGTCATCAGCGATCTCGAGGAGACCCGACAAAAAGCCAGGGCTTTTAAAGCCCAGGGCTTCCGGGCTTTTAAAATCAAGATAGGCCGGGATATGGATATGGATCTTAAACGTACGGTTGCCGTGCACCGCATTGCTCCGCGGGCGCAAATGATCCTTGATGCTAACCAAGGCTATACAGCCAAGGAAACATTGCAATTCCTGAAATTGTTAAGCAAGGCAGGGATCGTTCCTGATTTGATAGAACAGCCGGTGGCCAAGAAAGACTGGGAAGGTCTCAAGAAAGTCACGCGTGAATCCAGGGTTTGCGTGTGTGCAGATGAAAGCGCTTCATCGCTGGCTGACGTGGCGCGGATAATCAAGGAAAAAGCGGCAGGCGCCATTAATGTCAAGGTGATGAAAACAGGATTGGTGCACGCCTTTGAGATCAGCCGTTTATCCCATGCCGCAGGCCTCAAGCTGATGATGGGAGGGATGATGGAATCAAATCTGGCCATGACTTGCTCCGCACATTTGGCTGCGGCCTTGGGCTATTTTGATTTTATCGATTTGGACACGCCGTTTTTTATCAAAGGTGAGCAGGCCCGCAATCCCTATCTATCGTCCCGTGGCGTATATGATTTAAGCAAGGTCAAAAGCGGTATAGGAATCAAAAAAGGTGACAGGTACATTTTTGTCTAAGAGTATTTTTATGATTCATAACTCGCTATTTCTTATTCTTGTCCTCTTGGCCGTTGAATCCAGTATTCTATTCCTGGCCGGTAATCCGCGCACAAAGCATTTATTCAGTTTTCTTCCCTCGATGTTTTGGATCTATTTTCTTCCCATGGTCTTATCAACGCTCGGGATTATCGATGCCAAAAGTCCGTTATACGCGCAGATAACCAAATATCTTTTGCCGCCGGCCTTGTTTTTGCTTTTGTTGAACATGGATATCAAGGCTATTTCCCGTCTGGGGCCTGCGGCGCTGGTGATGTTCTTTGCCGGCACCTTTGGTATATTGCTGGGCATCGTTGTCACCTTCGTGCTTTTTAAGCCCCTGGTTGGAGCCCAGTTCTGGTCAGGCTTCGGTGCTTTGTCTGCTTCCTGGACCGGCGGCAGCGCCAACATGATTGCCGTCAAGGAGGCGTTGAATACGCCGGATGCTGTTTTTATGCCCATGGTCATAGTAGATACGGTGGTGCCTTATACCTGGATGGGTATTTTGGTGGCTATGGCCGTGCACCAAAAGACATTCGATAAGTTTAACAGATCAGACCGTAGCATCCTGGATGACCTGGCCAAACGTACCCAGGCATTTGCACAAGCCAAGAAACAATCCGTAGATCCTGCCAAAGCGGCTTTGATCCTAGGATTGGCTTTGCTGATCGGCCGCCTGTCCCAACTGTTGTCAGTTTATTTACCAACGGGAAAGAATATTCTTACTCCCAATGCTTGGGCCATTTTGTTGGTTTCCAGCTCTGCTATTATTTTATCGACTAGCCCTTTGGCCCGTATTCCAGGCACGGGAGCCAACAAATACGGTAAATGGATCTTATATTTTGTTTTAACGAGCATTGGCGCCCGCGCCAGTTTGAATAATGCTGCTCAGGCAGGCATTCTCATCGCGGCAGGGGTATTGGTGGTCTTTATTCATGTGGCCGTATTGCTTGCATGCGCCCGGTTGATCAGGGCGCCGCTCTTTTTAGTGGCAACGAGCTCCCTGGCCAATATCGCAGGGTTGGTTTCCGCGCCCGTAGTCGCGGAAGTTTACCAGCCAGGCCTTGCTTCCGTTGGCCTGCTTTTGGCCATTTTAGGCCACAGTATCGGCGCCTATAATGGTATCATCACCGGCCAGATCTGCCATTGGCTTAGCCCGTAATTTCTTTAATTGAATAAGTTGATAATTTCTGATATATATTGATATAAATTCATATCAAATATATAATGAACTGCATTAGTCCCAAGGCATTGGGATTTTTTAATATCTAGGAAAGGTGGGTTTTATGGGTGCTTTGCATTTAGATGAAAAAAATTTTGAGGCCGAGGTGGTAAAATCCAGCCTGCCGGTCTTGGTTGATTTTTGGGCTGAGTGGTGCGGCCCCTGTAAGATGATTGCCCCTGTGGTTGAGCAGCTTTCCACGGAATTACAGGGCAAGATGAAGGTGGCCAAGGTCAATGTGGATGAATCGCCCCAATTGGCAGGCCAGTTTAATGTCATGTCTATCCCGACATTGTTGATTTTTAAAGGCGGTCAGCCGGTTGAACAGATAGTGGGTGCGATGCCAAAAGATAGACTATTGGCAAAGCTGACCCCACACATGTAACTGTATACCTTGGCCTTTTGCCCAAGGTTAAACGGTGTAGAGGTTGAATTTATGTTAATAGAAGTATTAAAGTCAAAAATAGGGCATGCCACCATCACTCAGGCTGAATTGAAGTATGAGGGCAGCATCACCATCG
>CAZFON010000297.1:0-2772 GCA_964520185.1 uncultured Planctomycetales bacterium
GCTCACCAAGCATTCTTTATAATGTTTTCAGGCTCCAGCAGCCTGGGACAGCCTATACGCAAGTGTATGGACTGATCAATGCGACCACTTGGACAGATGGAGCCAGCGGAACAGCTCCGGTATCGCCTGGGCAGACCTATCAGTTTTACCTGACGGCGATGAACGTCGGGGGTCCCATACCATCCAGTCCTTCAGGGCGATCGGCAATCGTGACGGTGACCACTCCCGGGCTTCCAACGGGCGAGTTTATCATTAATGCAGGAGATGCTACCACTGCCTCAAATAATGTAATGTTGAATTTTGTAGCCTCCGCCGGTGTTACCGCTGTTAAGATCGTCAATGATGTTCCCCCAGCCAACTGGTCAACTGTGCCGGATGTTCCTTATGCCGATCCCATGGAAGCAGATTGGACACTGTCTAATGGAGGTGGCCAGAAGACGGTGTATGTGCGGTTTAAGGACGGCAATGGCTATTTATCGAATGTTTACTCTTCCCATATCTTTTTCGTGGGGCCGGACCCATCTTTGATCGCTCAATATCAATTTTCAAGCGATGTTACGGATTTTACCGGTAAAGGCCATGACGGCCAGGGCCAGGGAAGTTTAGACTATGACTATATGCCAAATGGTAACTATTATGCCGCGTTTAACGGCACGGACAGCTATGTCCAGGTTCAGTCAACTCCCGATTTAAATCTAAACGCCTACACCGTTTCCTTCTGGGTCAAACCCAGTTACCAGAATTACGGCGGCCAGAAATATGCTGTATTAAGCAAGGGAACAGGGATCAATAAAGAACTGTATTTTGAAATAGACGGTCAATCCAAAGGTTTCGGCATTATTCCGGGGCAGGGTGATACGCCGTTGGTCAATGCGCCCACGAATCTTGCGGTCCTGGACGGCGGATTTTCAACTACAGGAAAAAGGATCCTTTATATTTCCTGGCAGAATAATGATATTAATGCCGCGGGTGTTGAAGTGGATATCAGTGATCCTGGAGTTGCCTGCGGCGTTTCCTGCGCCAACAGCCTTTCTCCTACAGTTGGTACTTTTGAAGCCTACATTGATCCAGCCAGTACGGTTAAAAATATCAGCGTTCATGCCATCAACGGCAGTAACCTGTCCAGCAGTGTTTCAGCACAAGTTACCATTGCGGCGCAAACCATAACGGTGGTGCCTTTAGCCGACGGCAGTGCTGCGGGTTATATCCCGTTGGATAATCAGTGGCATCATGTCGCCAGGAGCTGGGATTTGAGCGGTACGACAAAATACTATATCGACGGGCAGCTGGTCTTTACCGGTACCAGCACCGTTGGTCCTCATGGGAATGACCCTCTTTTGATCGGAGCGGCAAGCCAGTCAGCCGTGGTCCCCAGTTCAACGGCGCAGCAACTCGATGGCAGCGCCCTGATCAGTTGGAATTCGATCGTTGGCAAGAATTATGAGGTGCAATACAGTGTGGACGGTCAGAACTGGCATGGATTAGGGAATATGACGGCCCAGGATGCGACCTCCAGCATGGATGATCCTAATTATCAGGCAGGTTACTCCTATCAGGTATTGCAGTTAGGGGACAATATCTTTAATGGCGGCCTTGATCATGTTTCCATTTATGGCCGTGTGCTGTCAGGTGCAGAAGTCTCCCAAAAGTATATGGATGAAAAGAACGGCAATTTCAGACAGATCGACATGACGTATGTTAATCTTCCGCTGTTCCAAACCCTGTCTGAGCCGCAGTATTCCCAGGCGATGATCGACCTGGAAAATCTTTCCAGGCAATACAGCTCTGCCTTTTCACTGAATATGCCGATCAATAATGATCTGGGTGAGACCTCCGCCTTGCTTCAGCGCAGATGGGAGGCCCAGGAGCAATTCTTGATCGACCAGTTAAGGCTGATGGATAAATACGGCCTTTTGTCCCAGTACAACGAGACGGCTGATCAAGTCCTTGCGACAATGCAGCCTATCTGGCAAGCCGAAGAGGAGCAGCAGGGGTTCCAGGCCTTTCTTCCAAGTATTGCAGCAGCCTCTTCGCTAAAAGTACAGTCAAACCTCAAGACAGCCAGTGTCATGACCACGGCAACTGCCACAACCACAACAACCAAGCAAGCTGCCTATGCCAAGAATGTGTTATCAGGGACACATGACCAGATGGTGGCAGCTGCTAAAAAACTGTTACACATTCCTACTCAAACGACAAGCAAGGCCAAAAAGGTCAAGTTCAGTTCTTTATCAAAGACCGTGTCAAAAACCGCTGGACCCGTGGCCCTTTCAGGCGGTGCTCAGCCTATGGACGGCCCCGGTGGCGGCGGGACCAATGCCTGCGATGTCCCGATCAATCTTTTCCCGTGTGCGGGCGGCCCTGCAACGACCATGTTTTTTACGGGTCCCACCTTTTTTGCACCCGACTCTGTAACAGGCATCATGACCGATACGCATCTTCCTATTTCGGTAACATCCCTGGTTTTTGATAATTACCTTGTTCCGGATACAGGCGGCTTTTGTACCAAGAAATTATCCCTGCTGACCCTGCAGGGAACCGCTAATGCCGCGACCCCCACGCTTTTGGGGCCTACGGGGTTGGCGGACGATACAAATACATATAAAATCAATCAATCTACAAACTGGTACAACATTGTCAGTTCATCCTGGACTGATATTGATACCTATACGGGCCTTTCTGATCACAATACCGGAGAGCGACTGTTAAATGTCCGGGGGGAAAGGGCACCTCTTTCCTTTGATCTGTATTCCCCAGTCATGAAATATACCC
>CAZFON010000298.1:0-2763 GCA_964520185.1 uncultured Planctomycetales bacterium
GGTCTTTTTTTCCTGGTAGTGGCGGAGATGGATTTGACCACCTTCCCTTTAACCAAAGGAGATGCCAATAAGGCCTTGTGCAAGGTGGTTTTGCCGCAACCCGAAGGCCCGGAGATAATAATGATCCTGCCTTGCGGCCCCTTGTTGGATTTATTCGACATTGTTGGACTGTTCGCGGATTTTCTCGACCTTGCTTTTAATGGCGATCACGGAAGCGGCCACCACCTTGTCCTGCACCTTCGAGCCTATGGTATTGCTCTCCCGCTGCATTTCCTGGGCGATAAAATCAAGTTTTTTGCCTGCCCCGTCCGGCTGTCTTAAAAGGGCTTTGGCTTCATCTATATAATGCGCCAACCGCTCCAGCTCTTCATGGACATCGTTGCTTTTCTGATACGAAGAAAACTCATCCGATGCCATTCGGCCCTTGTTCTCTTTTAACAAGGCTGCAGCACGGTTTTTGATCAATATGATCTGCGCTTGCATGCGCTTTAGCAATCCGTTGATGTCCGTGCTCAGGGCTTTGCCCTCCCGCCGGCGCATGACGATCATCCCGGAGACCGCCTTTTGCAAGGCCTTCTCGAGGATGGGCCACAGGTCCGCAGCTTGCACAAAGGCTTCCTTGGCCTCGACGACACCCGGTAACCGCATGATATCAGCGACGGTCACATCATTTTCGATACGGTATTTCTGCCCCAAATTCCTGGCAATGTCCAAATAACGCTTCACGGCCTCCTGGTTTAATATAATGTTCGTGTGCGGCTTCTCGGTGATCTTGACCGATACCGTGACCCTGCCGCGCTTGATGCGCCCGACGACGATCTTTTGGATCTTATCTTCCAGTGATGAGAAACCCGTCGGCAAGAAGAAAACCACATCCAGATAACGGTGGTTGACGGTTTTTACTTCCACAATTCCCCTTACCCGGCCAAAGGCGATCTCTCCGGCTCCGAATCCTGTCATTCCTGTAATCATAGTCCCTCTTTTATTAATTCGTTTTTCTTAAACCACAGGGCTACTTCCCGACGAGCTTCGCTCAGATCCGACGACACATGCACCACGTTCTCGAAGATGCCCTTGGTGGTCACCCGCCCGAATTTACCGCGCACTGATCTGGGATCGGCTTCCTCGGGATTGGTGGCTCCGGCAATGTCCCTGGCCTTGGCCACCGCGTCCTTGCCTGTAAAAACCATGGCCACGACGGGATTCCCTCCATGCAGGGCGCCCGTCAAATATTTAACGATCCCCTTAAAGAACGGCTGCCGGCTCAAATGTTTATAATGCGCCTGTGCAAGTCTTGGAGTGACCTGTACTAATTTTAACCCGATCAACTTCAACTCGCTTGCCATGAACAGGCCGATCACGTCCCCGGCAATGGCTTTTTGCATCCCATCGGGCTTGATCAACACCAATATTTGCCCCTTGCTCATTTACGCAGTACTCCCAAGATACGGTCCAGCTCATCGAGGCTGTAATATTCAATGACCAGTTTGCCCTTGCCTTTTTTATCCTCGAGCGAAACCTTGGTCCCCAATATTTTCCTAAGCTCTTCTTCCAGGATCTCAATGTCCCGGGTTTTGGGTTTGTCCTTTTTCGACTCAACGATCAAGGCTCCCTGGTGCGCCTTCTTGACCAGGGCTTCCACCTGACGGACAGAAAGTTCCTTGTCAATAATGGCCTGGGCCATCTTTTTTTGCACAGTGGCATTTTCAAGGCTCAATAACGCGCGGGCATGGCCCATGGAAATTTTAGCATCAGCCACTTGCTTTTGGATTTCCTCGGGCAAGCGCAAAAGTCGCAACAGATTGGTGACCGTTGTCCGGTCTTTGCCGACGGATTCTGCCACGGCTTCCTGAGTAAAATCGAATTCCTCTATCAGACGTTTAAACCCATTGGCTTCTTCGATAGCGTTTAGCTCTTCGCGCTGAATATTCTCCACTAAAGCCAATACCAAAGCTTCTCTGTCTGTAACATTTTTGATAATTACTGGAACTTCTTCCATGCCAAGGGCTTTTGCTGCTTTTAACCGCCTTTCTCCTGCTACAACTTCATAGCCTTCTTCGCTTTTGCGCACTAATATAGGCTGAAGGATCCCTTTTTCTTTAATGGAAGATTTTAGCTCTTCTATTTTAACTTCATCATATTTTTGTCTTGGCTGAAATCTGTTTTCCAGAATGGAAATTGTCTTAACATAGGCTACATTTCCGGATGAATTAATTTCCAAACTAGAAGCACTATTATTTGAAGGCATTATTGGCTTCTTTGTTATAAGAGCTGATAATCCTTTGCCTAAGGCTTTATTTTCCATTCTAAGCTCTCCTATTTATTTGCTGCTAAAAACTCTTCTGCCAACTCTTTATACTTTACTGCGCCTGCTGAGGCGTTATCATAAATATTGATCGGTTTTCCAAAACTTGGCGCCTCACTAAGACGTATGTTCCTTGGAATAATAGAGTTATAAACTTTTTCATTAAAATAATTTCTAATCTCACCAATGACTTCATTGGTAAGATTGGTCCTAAAATCAGCCATGGTCATTAATACCCCCTCAATATGGAGGTCTGTGTTAAGGCCTTCTTTAACCAATGATATAGTATTTAATAGCTGGGATACGCCTTCCAAAGCATAAAATTCGCATTGGATAGGGATCAAAATAGTGTCTGCGGCAACAAGGGTGTTGAGTGTTAGAAGTCCAAGAGATGGCGGGGAATCAATAAATATAAAATCGTAGTTATCTTTAATGACTTCGAGGGCTTTTTTGAGCCT
>CAZFON010000299.1:0-2729 GCA_964520185.1 uncultured Planctomycetales bacterium
TTTAAGAACCCTGTCCTCTGGATGCAGACGGCTTCGGAAATGGCAAATTTAGACAGGGCCTCTCCGGTGATCTTTTTGCCCTCTTCCATACAGGCCGGGACATCGGCGATATATAAAAGACCGCTGACCGTCTTTCCTTCTAGCTCATCGGCCCGTACGGTTCCTTCAAAGGTGACCAGGGCACCGTTAGGAGCGGGATTACCGTAAAGTTTCCTTGCTTGGGCAATATCAATGGGGCATTCTTGAAGTATGAACATTTAATATGTTACTTTTACCGTACCCTGTAAAATTTTACATTGGCATCCCAAACGGTGAGTGCGGTCCATGGCCAGGTCTGTTTCTTCCTTATTTAATTCGTTAAGATTGTCTGCGCCTTCCTGGATGTCGATTTGGCAGGTGCCGCAGACGCCGGAATTGCAGGAAAACGGGATGCCTGCTGCCTCGCAAGCTTCGGCTATTTGCTGGCCGTCAGGGACCTCATAGGTCATATTATCAATGATCAGCTTGGCCATAAACATTATTCCTTGAATTGCAATACCGGAAACACAATGTTTTTTTCAGGATTGGCAAACTCATGCACAACGGATCGAGGTTCAAATATTTTTATCTTATCAATGATCTCATCCACCAGGTAACGGGGGACGGAGGCGCCGGAACTCAAACCCACATTGCTTTTGCCTTTTAAAATAGAGCAATCCATCTGGACAGCGGTATCAATAATAATACTCAGCACCCCCAGTCCTTCGCCGGTCTCCCTCAAGCGGTTGCTGTTCGAAGAGTGAGGAGAGCCGCAAATGATGATGATATCGCAAAAACGGGCCAGCTCCTTGACCGCATCCTGGCGGTTTTGGGTGGCGTAACAGATGTCCGAGCGTGAGGGGCCTATCAGCTTAGGGAATTTAGCCTTTAGTTTTTCGATGATGCCGCGCGTTTCATCAACGGAGAGCGTGGTCTGTGTGATATAAGCGATGGGTTTGTCAGGGGAAATGTCCAGGCGATCCACATCTTTTTCGTTCTCGATGATGTGTAGTAGATCGGGATGCACATAACCAGCGGTGCCGATCAGCTCCTGGTGGCCAACATGACCGATGAGCAGGGTTTCTATCTTTTGGTCTGAAAATTTTACGGCTTCTTTATGTACCTTGGTGACCAGAGGGCAGGTGGCATCGACATATTTTAATTGGCGCTCCCTGGCCTCCTTGATGAGGCTGGGAGGGATGCCGTGAGCGCTGAAGATGATCCTTGAGCCTGTAGGCACGTCTTTTAGGTCTTCCACAAAGATGACCCCCCGGCTTTTCATGTCCTCCACCACCGAAGTATTGTGCACGATGTCATGATACACATACAAAGGCGTGCCGTAGTTTTTAAGCGCCAGCTCGACAATATCGATGGCGCTGGCGACCCCTGCGCAGAATCCCTGGGTTTTAGCTAAAAATATGTTCATGCGGACCTTCTTGACTTGCTTTTTATAGATTCATTTCTTATAATACGGTTCCTTGAATTTATCAATTATATCATTTTTACCTTGGGAGTAAATTCAAATTATGAGCCATATACACCGTCGTAAAACACCCGTTGTGTGCATCGGCAAGTTGGCCATGGGTTCGGATTATCCGATACGTATCCAATCCATGACTGACACGCCGACCGCCGATGTGGAGGCGACCTTGGCCCAGACCAGAGAATTGATCGCTGCTGGATCTGAGTTAGTGCGCTGGACCGTCAATGACCATGACGCTGCCAAGGGCGCTGCTGAAGCCATGATCCGCCTGCACGCCGAGGGGATCACTGTTCCGATCATTGGGGATTTTCATTTTAATGGGCATCACTTGCTTGATAAAAACCCCAAGACCGCCAAGCTGCTGGATAAGTACCGCATCAATCCCGGCAATGTGGGCAAGGGCCAAATGCATGACGATAATTTTAGCCGTATCATCAAGATCGCTGTTGATAACGGCAAGGCCGTGCGCATTGGCGTCAACTGGGGGTCCCTGGATCAGGAGTTACTGACCGGATTAATGGACCGTAACGCCAGGCTTTCTAAACCGAAGAGTTTTAGCGAAGTCACCCGTGAAGCCATGGTACATAGCGCTTTGCAGTCTGCAGAGCTTGCCGAAAAAGCAGGCTTATCCAAGGAAAAACTGGTCTTAAGCGTCAAGATGTCAGGGCTGCAGGACATGGTGGCGGTTTACCAGAAGCTGGCCGGCGCTTGCGATTTTGCCTTGCATTTGGGCCTTACAGAGGCGGGCTCTGACATCAAAGGAGCGGTTTCTTCAGCGGCAGCACTTGCCATTTTATTGCAGCAGGGCATAGGCGACACGATCCGCGTCTCATTGACCCCCCAACCTCATGTTTCCAGATCAAAGGAAGTGGAGGTCTGCAAAGAGCTTTTACAATCGATGGGTTTTCGATATTTTTCTCCATCTGTGACAAGCTGCCCCGGCTGCGGGCGGACCAGCTCCAATTATTTTCAGTATTTGGCCCAAGACATTAACGCGCACATCAAATTAAAAATGCCCCTTTGGCAAAAACAATACCCGGGTGTCCAGGAATTGAAAATAGCGGTAATGGGCTGTGTCGTTAACGGCCCAGGTGAAAGCCGTCATGCCCACATCGGCATCAGCCTGCCCGGCGCCTCGGAGGTCCCCATGGCCCCGGTGTATATTGACGGCAAGGAATTCAAGATGCTCAAAGGAGAGCATATCAAGGAAGGTTTCATAGATATTTTA
>CAZFON010000300.1:0-2718 GCA_964520185.1 uncultured Planctomycetales bacterium
ATAAAATCGTAGTTATCTTTAATGCCTTCGAGGGCTTTTTTGAGCCTGGTTTCTCTAGACAAAACACCAACCAGCTCTATCTCAGCGCCTGTTAGATTGATATTGCAAGGAATGATGTCTAAGTTGCTAAATGCTGTTTTTACAAGGCCTTGGGTAATTGAGATGCGGTGAATAAGAACGTCATATAAAGATTCTTTAATTTCATTTTTATTGACCCCTACCCCGCTGCTGGCGTTTCCTTGAGGATCCATATCTACAATAAGGATCTTTTTGTTTAAAACAGCCAGTGCTGCTGCCAAATTGATGGTTGTCGTTGTCTTGCCTGTTCCACCCTTCTGATTACAAATAGCGATCGTCTTTGCCATATATTAATCCCGGGTTTCACGTGAAACTTGAGCTACCTGACAGTTACTTTGATCTTGGCTGACTTTGCTCCCCCCATGCCAAAAAGCCCACGCTTCTCTTCACAAACAACTTTGATATCTAATTTTTCTTTGGGAACGCCAAGGCTGGCAACGGCTTTATTTATCGCGTCATCCACATTATTCCCTTCAAATTCACTTACCTCTGGCTTAATATCCATGATTTACTTTTTACTCGCCTTGGCAATTTTCCACTGGGTTGCTGTTGATAAAGTATAATAAACCAGGAAATAAATCGCCCAGGAACTGGAAAATTTATAAAACATGCACGCCATCATAACCGGCAGCACATACATCATCATTTTCTGCTGGGTAGCTTGCTGCTCATCTGTAATGACCATATTCTTACTTGAAATCTTCTGCTGAGCAAACATCATGCCTCCTGTTAATATAGGCAATATATTAAGCTCGTTGCCGAAAAAAGGCAAATAAAAAGGTAATATTAATAACCGGTCTGGCTGGGACAAATCCTTGATCCACAAGAACCCCTGCCCTTGAAAATACTGGGCGCGCCAAAGGATCTGATACAATGCCATAAAAAAAGGCATCTGAATAAGAAACGGTAAGCAGCCGCCAAATGGATTGATCTTTTCTCGACGGTAAATCTCCATCATCTCCGTATTTAATTTTTGGGGGTCATTTTTAAATCTTTCTCTTAAGGCCGCTATCTTTGGTTGAACTTCCTGCATTTTGCGCATGGAAACCATGCTTTGCATGGTTAAAGGATAGGTTATGCCGTAAATCAGAATGCTGATCAAGACAATACATATTCCCCAGCTTTTAAAAATTTGATGGAAGAACGGAATAATATGATAAATGGCCTGCCCTACCCATTCAATAATAGGAAAACCACTAAAAGCAATGATCTTATCAAATCCTTGGCCATATTTTTTCATTAACCAAGGATTTTGAGGCCCAAAATAGATATCAAAATTATATGAAACGGTCTCCCCTGCCCCTAAATTTTCGACCTTTGGCTTTATTGATACATTAAGCTGTTTATCGTTATCTGTTTTAATTTCATACCCTTTTGATTCAAATGCGGGTTCAATGATAAACGCATTGTAATGATCTCTAAATCCAGCCCAAGTAACCTTTGCGCTTTCTTCCTTATTATTTTTATCATTGAACTTGCTGGCGTTTCCTTTTCGATATATTTTATTATTAGCAAATACAGAATATTCATCCAGAGCCGTCTCCCTGGAGTTTTGATTAATTTCCATTCTGGAATCGTCTATTTCAAATGCTGTAAAATTAAAATTAGTCAGAATGGAAATTCCTGATATATTTTTAATATCCATTCTGATATTTATTAAATTGTTATCTTTAATTTCATAAGTCTTAGTTATTTGCCAGTTTTTGTCCTTATATTCTAAGGAGATCTTTTTATCATCAATTTTTTGTCCTGTGTACTTAGCATTTTCAAATCCACCAACACTTATGATATCTGTTAATGGGAATGGGTTATTCTTCAAGAATTCTATATTGTGGAGCGAGCCACCCACATTTGTAAAAGAAAGAACTGAACCAGTGGTTTCAATTTTTAAATCAACTGGTTTTTCTATATTAACAGTGGTTTTCTCTTGAATATTTTGATTGACGTCTTGTTGAACGACTTTATTTGTTGTAATGTCTTGTGTTGCATTGATTTGTGAATTAATTAAGGACTTCTGCGGTTTAGGTGGCGCAAAGATCCCTTGATAAAGAAATAATACTGCTGCGGAAAGGACAATGGCTAAAAGAGTATTACGTTCCATAAATTACCTTACTGGATCATATCCGCCGTGGGTTAGGGGGGAACAGCGCATTAGGCGGCCAGCTGCTTTCATGATTCCCTTGACGATGCCAAAGCGCTCAATGGCTTCAGTGGCATATTGGGAGCATGATGGGTGGAAGCGGCAGTTTCTAGGAAAAACCGCTCGGCTAAAACACTGATAGGCTCTGATGCCTGAAACCAGGATTTTTTTAACCATGGACTTAGCCACTCTTCGCGGGCTTTAGGGGATCAGTTTACGGCGGCCTTTGGCGCGCCGACGGCTGAGCACCTTTTGTCCGTCGGAAGTCGCCATGCGCTTACGAAATCCGTGTCGTTTTTTACCAACAATATGGGTTGGCGTCTTTAAATGCTTTTTCATAGTTCGGAAATTATAACACAGGACTGAATGAAGTCAAGTTCTTTGAGGCAGCAAAGCCTTTTATTGGCAGCACTTAAGCTATTTTGACCTTTACCCTGACAAAAAACCGTTGCAAAGAGGCTTTGCTTTGTTATAATGACCCATCGAAACGTAAATTAACA
>CAZFON010000301.1:0-2712 GCA_964520185.1 uncultured Planctomycetales bacterium
AGTATGCCGAGGGCGAGTTGCGCCGGCTGATCGGCGTGATCGATTTTCCCCACCGACGATGCAGTGCCTCCGATCTGATCGATCAAAGCCCCTGGAGACTGGGCCAGCATGTCGAAAATAGCAAGCCCATTAAGATTGGCCTGGCAAAGATTTTGCTGCTTGGCCGTTCCCAGGCCTGTGCACGTGGGATCCACCACATTGACCGGCGATATCACATTATCAAACTGGCTGGCATAGATACGGCCACCTACCCATTCCCTTATATAGCGCAGGCACTGGTTATGCAGGCACTCTTCCTTGGAAAGGGTCTGCTTGACGATGGGAGGCGTGTTGTTGCCCAGGGGACAATTCTGGTAGCCGGGAGCGACCTGATAACCATCGTCCGGATTCAACAATGTTCTATACACATAATATGACGTGCTAAAGGTAAAGTGCTGGCCATTGATGAAGACGTCCATTATCGGCATTTGCGCCTGCATATTGTCCGCTCCCGGCGTCAAAGGATAAAGAAGCTCATAAGAAAAGGTCCCTGAGCCATTGGCCATATACGGCGTGCGGTCCAGGGTGCCGTACTTGCCGTACTCCGGCGACAGCCGGTCTTCCAGCACGATGACGGATGCGCTGTTGCGTGAGATATTGCTGACGATGGAGCCTTGCCATGATTCAAGCATGGCCAAACGCATGGCTTTAAAATTTTCGTTTTGAGTAAGGCTGTTGCCCACCGCGGTGCGTATGATCGTACCAATGATATAAATCAAAATAGCGCCAAACACGGCCAATTCCACCACCGCCTGCGCTTTATTTTGATCTATCTTGAGCATCAGTTCCCCACTTGTGAAAACCCTGACTTCGCCTCCAGGGTATTGGTCGTGTCGATACGGCTCGTCCATTGACCTTGGGTTCCGTTAAAGGAACCATTTTCCACCTGCACAATGGATTGGGCGTTGGTCTGCGTTGAATACATGATATTGGAATTAATGAACTGCGGGTCATATTGCTGCCCGAAATCATCCGATACCGATTTCCAGCGGCCCTGAATGCCCCGCTTGACATAATTCCTCATGGCGATCATGACGCCCAAAACAATAATGAAAACTATGGTGTATTCTAAGATCGTTTGTCCTCGTCGGCTCATTCTCATGTTATCCTCCCTGCGGAGAAAATCCCCCATTCGTAAGGGTGTTGGTCGTGGAGTACGTGTCCTCATTAAAATTCGTATGGCCTGTATAGATCGGGGTGCCTGAACGGTTGATATAACCCGTTTCCGCGACCCACTTGGATTTCGATTCCAGTGTTTGGCTTTTGGAGGAGATCAGGTATCCTTGCTGATAATCAGTAAAATCCTGATCGGAATTTTGCTGGTTACCTATCTGGTCTGCCGTGACCTTGATCAGCCCCTGCACGCTGCGTTTGATGCTGGCGCCCATATAATAAAGCACAATGGATACGACCCCCACGATAAGGGTGTATTCTATCATTGTCTGTGCACGACGTGAAAAGATCATTTTATCCCTCTATGGCCCGCACGTATAAAGACTTGGGTAACCGCTGCAGTTATAACCAATGCCTGGCTGCCTCGCCCACGGGTTGCAACAAATCGGATTATAATTTGTTGACCATGATCCAACATTACCTTGCCAAGTCACACACACCCCTGCGGCCGCCGACGGCGATCCACAAGTTTGATTCGCTGCGGTACAGGTAATACCGCTAGCAGTAATAGCATTGCACCCATTAGGGTTTCCACAGGTATCCGGTCCACAAACCGCCGTATAGGTGAACGTGCCCGAATAATTGGCGTCATGTACGGAATAGGTAGGACATGCGCACCTGATACACTGTCCTGCGCCGGTACAGCCCCATCCCGTGCTGGAGGTGCCATATAGATCCACACAATTGTGAGTATCAGTGGCAGAGCCGCCACCGCATGTATCCACTCCGCACTCATGTCCCGGGAAAGGCCTGCACGTAAGGCATCCGCTGCCGTCATTGCAACAGAGCGGCGGAGTGGGGCCGCTGCATAGTGCCGGCAACTGAATACTTGTTGCGTTGTTGTTGCCGTGTTCTCTAAAATGTTGGAGATAAATGGCTCCCAGGGACTGGGGATTACCCGGCATGGTGCCGCGGTCGTTATTGATATTATTAGCGACCACCGCATTATATTGCTCATAATACGGTTCATACCCTATCAACTGGGGCCTTCCATGGGCGGCGTGTACAAAGTTACTGTCCATCACCGCAGTGTTGTCGACGGTTGAGATCAAATAATTTTTGGCATCACGGATGCGCCCCTGCAGGGCGCGCTGTACAAATACGGTCATGGTCGCCGCAGCCGCGACCACAATAAAAAAAATGACCACGTACTCTGTAAAGACTGTCTGCCCCTTGTTGTTCATGCCCAGCTTCCTCATAGGGGGTATCTTGTTTAATGGTACGCATTGTCCTGCAAGTAGGTAGATACGTTGATCATGTCCTGGGTCGCCTGGTTGAACACCTGATTTACGCGTTGTCCCAAAAGCCCGTTGTTGGGATTCGTAAACAGGATGATCAGCGCAATGACCGACGTGACCAGCAAAAGATACTCCACCGTGCTTTGACCTTTATGTGCATGCATGCGCTTACCCTCTGCTAACAATTAAGGGGATACAGAAAGAGGTAAAAAAGGTGACAGGTACATTTTTCTAATAAATATTAGTAGAAAAATGTACCTGT
>CAZFON010000302.1:0-2707 GCA_964520185.1 uncultured Planctomycetales bacterium
TACTTGACTCTCTTGGGCATTAACAACATAAACTAAAATCTCCTTATTGGCCTTAAGCCGCAACTACAGGTGTCTCAGGTGCCGTCGGTAAAACCGGGGCCGTTGCCGGGGCAACAGCGATCGCCGCCGCTGCCTTGGCTTCAATCTCTTCGTGGTCCTTGATCACGTCGCCTTTATAGATCCAGACCTTGACCCCTAATATTCCGTAGGTGGTCAGGGCTTCGGCAAAACCATAATCAATATCTGCACGCAAGGTCTGTAAAGGGACCTTGCCTTCATGGTATTTCTCGGTACGGGCCATTTCAGCGCCGCCTAAACGACCGGCGCAGCGGATCTTGATGCCTTTGGCACCGGAAGCGCGGGACTGTTCAATGGCACGTTTCATGGCACGACGGAAAGCAACGCGTTTCTCCAGCTGGAAAGCCACGGCCTTGGCCACTAATTGGGCGTCCAGGTTGGGGTTCTTGATCTCCTGGATATCGATGACGATCTTGTCCATGTCCTTCTTGGTGATATCTTTCAGCTCGGCACGCAAACGGTCAATGTCAGCTCCACGGCGGCCGATGATGACACCGGGACGCGCGGTATGGATACGCACCTTGACCTGTTCTGCCAGGCGCTCGATGACGATCAGGGAAACAGCGGCCTGCTCAAATTTCTCATTGATGTATTTGCGGATCTTATAGTCCTGTTTAATATTGTCGGAATACTCGCGTCTAGTGGCGAACCAAAGGCTGCGCCAGTTCTTGGTGTATCCTAATCTCAAAGCTAACGGATGGACTTTTTGACCCACAGGTATTTCTCCTTATTTTGTCTTAACGTCTAATTCTACAGTTAAATGCGTTGACCGGCGCAAGATGGGTGTTGCCCTGCCAAAAGAGGCCGCGCGAAAACGTTTCCAGGCGCCGGCATGATTGGCACGGATGGCCTTGATAAACAACTGGTTCTCACTTAACCCTTTTTGCTTGGCGTTACTCACCGCGGAATCAAGCACCTTCTTGACCAGGCCGCTGGCACCCTTGTTGATGTGGGCCAACAGCGCCAAACTCGTCGGAACGTCCTTGCCGCGGATGGCGTCACAGACCTGGCGCATCTTCATCGATGAAACCCTTAAATATTTACCATGAGCTATAGCTATCATAATGTTTTCCTATTTGTTACTTCTTCTGCATCGCTTTCTTGGCCTTGACACCGCCGTGCGCTTTAAATGTACGGGTAGGGACAAAATCACCTAATTTCATGCCCACCATATTTTCTGTCACAAAGACCGGTATATGTTTGCGGCCGTCATGCACGGCAAAAGTATAACCGACAAAGTTAGGGATGATCGTGGAACGCCTGGACCAGGTCTTGATCGGCTGGCGCTGGCCGCTGGCCATGGCCTTCTCGAACCTGCGTGTTAAAGAATCTTCTACATATGCGCCTTTTCTAACGGAACGGGTCATGTTACTTCTGTCTCCTTCTCACGATCATGTGATTGGAATATTTACGGCGACTGCGGGTCTTGAAGCCCTTGGTCGGTTTGCCCCACGGAGTGACCGGATGAGGGTTGCCTTGAGGGGCTTTACCTTCACCGCCGCCATGCGGATGGTCCACCGGGTTCATGACAACCCCGCGTGATTGCGGACGACGGCCCAGCCAACGGCTGCGGCCGGCTTTGCCGATCGAAACGGTTTCATTCTCCACATTGGAAAGCTGCCCGATGGTGGCGCGGCAATCAATAGGCACCTTACGCACTTCGCTCGACGGGAGGCGCAAATGAGCGACATTGCCTTCCTTGGCGATCAATTGCGCGGATGTCCCTGCGGAACGTGCCAATTGGCCGCCGTTGCCCGGCTTTAATTCAATATTATGCACGCCTGTACCGAGCGGGATCTTGCGCAAGGGCAGGCAATTGCCCGCCAGCATATCCACGTCGGCATCATTGGTGCTGATGACCACATGACCGACCCTCAGGTCAACGGGAGCTAAAATATAAGATTTGCTTTTATCACTTTTATATTGGATAAGCGCGATACGGCAGGTGCGGTTAGGATCATATTCAATGCTTAAGACTTCGGCAGGATCATCGAGACGCGTGCGTTTGAAATCAATAAGCCGGTACATGCGTTTATGGCCGGCACCCCGGTGACGGGAGGTGATACGGCCATATGAATTACGGCCGCCGGTGCCCTTGACAGGCTCCATCAGGGATTTCTCAGGCCTGACACCCTTGGTCAATTCGCTGAAATCAGGCAGTGCCGCATGGCGAACACCGTTGGTATATGGTCTAAAACGTTTGATGCCCATTTAATTATCCTTCGATTTTCTGTCCCTCTTTAAGAGAGACAATGGCTTTTTTCCAATCCGAGGTGTAACCGGCACGGTAACGCACGCGCTTAAGCTTGCCGGGAACATTAACGGTATTGACAGACTCAACCTTGACCTTGTAAATCTCTTCCACGGCGCGTTTGACGTCGACCTTGGTTGCAGTCGTGGCGACACGGAAAAGATACTGGCCTTGCTTCTCCAAGGTGGTGCCTTTTTCAGTCCGTACTAAAGCTTTGACGATATCGTAACAAGTGATCATTTTAATGAATTCTCTTAAGTAAGGTTTTTAACGCTTCTTTAGTCACCAGCACATTTTTATTGTTCATGATATCCGAAGCATTGGCATCCATGGCGCGAACCAGTGTCAGGCGCGGGATATTGCGCGAAGCCAGGATGG
>CAZFON010000303.1:0-2703 GCA_964520185.1 uncultured Planctomycetales bacterium
GTTCTTTCATAGGGCACCTCGCATTCTTTCCCTGCATTATACTACAGCCTTAAAAAAAGGTGACAGGTACATTTTTCAGAAGAAAAATGTACCTGTCACCTTTTTTATCACCTTTTTTTCAGGCTCTTCTTGCCAAATAAATCAAAACCGCACAGATAACAATAAACAAAAAACCTATAACTCTTTTTGAATTAGTTTTAATGATCTTATCGTCAATATATATACTCGAATCTACGGTTTTCCTTATATTAGAAAAGGCATTCGTTATGATTTTATCAAAATCAACTACCGTTTTATCTAACATCTTATTTAAATTAGCCGTGATCTTGGCCCCTAAAAGCAAGTCCGCCCCCACTAAAATGCCCAACGTACTTACAATATAAATTACATTCTGAAGAAAAATGACTTTAGTCATCCGGACCCCCTTTACAAAAAGGTTATCTTTTGATTAAATTAATCATACCAGAAGATCAGGGGCTTTACAATTCCCTTCAAAAACTGGCACTTTTACCAATCGACTGGATAATAATCCTTCAGAAACTTCCCACACCAATGCTTTCCTGTAAGGATGCCGTTAAAAAACGGATCACATACCCGAGCAGCCCCATCGACAATATCCAGTGGGGGTTGAAAGTCATGATTTTCCTGCTTTCTTATTGCAAACACAACAGGGTCCTCATCCGTCACCCATCCGGTATCGACAGCGTTCATATAAATCCCGTACTTTTCCAAACCGCTTGCTGATGTACGCACAAGCATATTCAGAGCCGCCTTGGCCATATTGGTATGCGGATGACGGTCGGTTTTAGTAAATCGATGGAACTTCCCTTCCATGGCAGATACATTGACCATGTGTTTCTTCCCCGTATTATCCCGCTTCATCATCGCTGCCAATTTATTACATAAGACAAAAGGCGCAATGGAATTAACTAACTGAAGTTCGATCATCTCTGCGGTTGAAATCTCACCTAAAACCAAACGCCAACTATTCATCTCCCTTAAATCTACCTGCTGCAAATCTGCGTCTAGTTCCCCCATGGGAAAAACCTTTTGAGCCGACAAATGATGATCATGCACATAGGGGACCTGCGAAAGCTTGGCAGATGAGCTTAACCCCATCCCTAATATGCTTCCACCCCATGAAAGCGTTTGCGCTTGCCCGGTAAACTTCTTTTTACAAAGCTCAAAGGGATGAAGCAAGGCCTGCACATCAGCCGGCAATACTTCGAAAGGCTGCAGTTCATTGGCCATTAAATGCGCGTAAAATCTCGGTGGACGTCGGACCGTTTGTGCCGCATTATTGACCAGGATGTCTAAGCGGTCGTAATTTTGTTCAATATAATTACAGAATAATTCGACACTGGGGGTATGTCGCAGATCTAACCCGTAAATATGCAGGCGATCTTTCCATTGCTCAAAATCATTTTCTTTGGAATAGCGCAGGGCTGAATCCACAGGGAAACGCGTGGTGGCAATTACTTTAGCTCCGGCGCGTAGCATCATTAGCGATGCTTGATAACCGATCTTTACCCGTGACCCGGTAATGAGAGCTACTTGTCCGGCCAAAGATGCGGTCTGAAAACGCTTCGAATAGTTAAACTGAGCACAGCTTGGGCACATAGAATCATAAAATGGATGTACTTGAGTAAATTCAGCCTTACAGACATAACAGTCACGCGATTTTATTAACCGTAAACCCTCCTTAGGAGCATCTTCAGTGATCTGCAAAGGTGCCGCATATACAGCAGCTTTCCGGGCGCTGCGGATACCGGTCGAGGCTCGAACGTTTTTATCAAAGTTACAAAGTTTTTTCTTCGCAATGCGTTTGATTTGTTTCTTTCTTTTTTTAAATTCTTCACGATCAGGGCGGGATATGTAACCTGACGCCTTTATAAGGGCCGTCCGTTGTTTAAGCGGCAAATGAGCGATCCCAGTCGTATCCTTCAACAAATTCTCAAGGATTTCAATGCATTGTTGTATCTCTGATTCGGAATACTTCGCTGGCGGGATTTCATTCATAAATAACGGAGATATTTCAAATAAATCTCTTTTCCAAGTCTTCAAATGAGGAACGTCCCTATTCATTAACGACAGCTACAAGATACTGGCGGAGAGGGAGAGATTCGAACTCTCGAGACGCCTTTCGACGACCACACGCTTTCCAGGCGTGCGCCTTAAACCACTCGGCCACCTCTCCTTACCAAAGCATTATACTAGAAATTATAATCTCGTCATACTGCCGTATAACTGATGCCGGAGCTCTTTTATCCTCGCATCTTCCAAATATTCATCATACGGCAAGCCCATACGGTCAATACAGCCGGCCGGCGTCAATTCTATGATACGATTGGCTGCGGTCTGTACCAATTGATGGTCATGAGAAGAAAATAAAATGGTACCGGGACAACTTTCCATGCCGCGGTTCAATGCCGTGATGGCCTCCAAATCCAGATGATTGGTGGGCTCATCCAGGATTATCACATTGGCATTGGTAAGCATCATACGGGAAAACATGCAACGCACTTTTTCCCCACCGGAAAGCACCCGTACGCTCTTTAAACTTTCTTCTCCGGTAAAAAGCATCCGCCCTAAGAATCCACGTACAAAATTTTCATCCTTCTCCACGGAATATTGACGCAGCCAATCAATGACATTCAAATCCACATCAAAATATTTACCATTGTCCTTGGGAAAATAAGTCTG
>CAZFON010000304.1:0-2693 GCA_964520185.1 uncultured Planctomycetales bacterium
TTAATATGCACGACGCCATGATGACGCACAGCTTGATACCAGGCCTGATCAATGGTTGTCAGCACGAACCCTGCGCTGATGGCTGTATCCGGACATGGCATGTCCGTAGCCCATTTTGTGTATTTTCCATAAAGGCCGACCTGATCAATGGTTTGTACCGCCCCTGTTTGCCTTAACTCAGGCGGCCGGTCAGCGGTTATCACGATCAAGGGTAATTTTTTCTTGGAAGCTTCGATCACGGCTGGAAGAAAATTAGCAGCAGCTGTCCCTGAAGTAGAGATGATGACCGCCGGCTTCTGAATGGCAGCGCTATAGCCCATTGCATGAAAAGCTAGTCCGCGCTCATCAAAATGAACCATGGTCTGGAGCTTCTTTTGGGCCAAAGGAATGACCAACGGCGAGCTGCGCGAGCCGGGAGCTACACAAAAATACTCGACCCCAAGCCTGGAAAGCTCTTCAATAATTAATGAACCCCAACAATGGTTGATATTGACAAATTTCATTTATCGAATGATCTTAATAAAATTGCTGATCTTATTATCCACTTCATTCCATTCAGTATCTGCTTCAGAGCCCTGTACGATCCCTGCACCGGCAAAGACGGACAATTTTTTGGCATTCACCAGCCCTGATCGGATACCTACCACAAATTCCGCCCAATCCAAGCCGACATAGCCTATGGGCGCCCCGTACCATCCGCGGGAAAAACCTTCGATCTTACGGATAAGTCCCAAGGCTTCTTGCCTGGGAGTGCCGCCTAACGCTGGAGTCGGATGAAGGAATTGTAAAATATCTTCATCCTTTATGCCATCTTTTAAATGCCCTTGATATTTAGTGATCAGATGATGGCCGTTAGACAAGGACAAAACTTGCGGCTGTTGGTCCCTTTTAAAAACGATACAACATTTTCTAAAAGAATCATCTAGGCTGTCGACGACAAAGGCATGCTCATGCTTATTTTTATCCGAATTTCGCAAGAATTGAGGCCTGATAGACTTGGGCATGGTGCCTGCCAACGCCTCGGATTCGATAAACCGTTGATAACGGCGATAAAGGCGCTCGGGAGAGGCCCCTAGAAACACGGTCTTGTTAAATTGAAAAGCAAAATGGTAACTTTTAGGCGTAACCGCTTTTAGCTGACGCAGCATGAGCCAGGGATCAGGGGCTTGTTTAAAATAAAGAGATGTTTTGCGCGCCAGCACTGCCTTCTTAACAGAAGCTTTGGCCAAAATATCTTCAACGCTCCTTTGCCAGACTTTTTGATCAGGATCATCAACCCTCTTCATGTCATGACCGAATGTCTTGATCGAGGGCCCATATAGTGTCGGCACAACAATACTATTTAATTGTTTTAGAATATCCTTAATGTCTTCACGTCCGATCAAATTACAACAAAAGATCATCCTTCCTTCCTGGGCCGCTAATTCAAAACGCGGCAGAACAAAACGATAAGCGCCAAATTCTTTCCAAGCCGCATCCAAATGGCGGTCATCAAAACAGAACCCCCCATACCATTGCAAATATGGATATTGAGGTGATAAGACCGATCGCAGTTGACTTAAAACCTTTTTGAAAGAACCCAGCTTCTTACCCGCGACACATACAGCTTGCCCTATGCCGGCAATGCTCACGGTATCGCTTTGATTGGCCCCATAGATCTTGATTTCGTTTTTCTGAAGAGAAAGCCAGGAGATCATGTCAATCGGCCGGACCTTGATCTCGATACGCTTAACGGCCTTGGATGGCTGATAAGCCGCGATCAAGCAAGACATCTGATCCAGGGCTTCTTTTAGAGAAGGTAGATTACTTTTGCGCGACATAAATGGTGGCTGCTCCCCCCATTAAAGCATGGGGCTGGATATTAATAAATCCCATCTGTTTTAAAATCTTACAAAAACGGTCTCCATAGGGAAAGGTCTGTATGGTCTGGTTTAAATAAGTATACGCCTTAAAGTTCCCGGAAAATAAAAATCCTACGATCGGCACCACTGTTTGCAAATAAAACCAATGCCCGGCCTTGAGAACAGGATTTTCAGGCTTGGAAAATTCCAGGATGATGATCTTGCCGCCTTTCTTGGTGACCCTGAACATTTCCAAAAGGGCCAGGCGCAGATCAGGGATATTACGGATGCCAAAGGCAATGGTAACGGCATCAAAAGTATCGTTGGAAAAAGGCAAGGCCTGGGCATCCCCCTGCGCAAGGGCCAGGCGGCCATCAAGACGCTGACGTTTGATCTTTTTGCGGCCTATCTCAAGCATTTTAACGGCTGGATCAATGCCATGTCCACGATGGATCCTGGGATTATCTTTGGCAAGCACGATCAAAACATCGGCAGTGCCGGTTGCCAGATCCAAGATGATCTGTTTATCGGTCTCCGGCAGGAATTTCCTGAGGGCTTTACGCCAGCGGACATCCTGGCCCAAAGATAAAAGCCGGTTGAGAAAATCATAACGCCCGGCAATGTCATTGAACATCTTCCAGGAATCCGATTTTGGAAGGACCAAATCCTTGTTCTTTTCCATAATGAGGGTTATTATCCCTCTCTATAGTGATTTGTCAACCCTAACAGGGTTATATGTTTTAGTGGGAATCCAGAAAAGCCTTTAAATCCCTCATAGGCTGGATATTGACGATCACCGGCACAAAACCAGGAGCATTTTGGAGCTCTTTTAGCCTGGCGGGGTCCATATAG
>CAZFON010000305.1:0-2678 GCA_964520185.1 uncultured Planctomycetales bacterium
TTTTTTTTATCGGCATTCCGTCCCTTCTATATGCTGAGACAAAGGTCTATTTCTCTCCCAACGGCGGATGTATGCAGGCCGTTATCACGGAGATCAACAAGGCCAATCAATCCATTGAAGTAGCCATGTATGCTTTGACATCAAGAGAGATCTCCCATGCCCTGGTTGAAGCCAAGAACCGGCATGTCAGGGTGCGGATAGCCTTGAATATTTCCCAGATCATGGACCCTTATTCAAAGTGTAAATTCCTGGAAAGCAAAGGCCTTAGTGTCAAGTTCCATATGGGGCCGGGATTTCTAAATGATAAATTTGCCGTTATAGATAACCGGGTCGTGTTAACAGGTTCATATAATTGGTCGCTGGTCGCGGATAGAAGCAATTTTGAGAATTTGTTGGTCATCAAGGACAGGGAGCTTGCTTTGAAATACGCCAGGCAATTCAAACTCTTATGGGCCAAGTGCGGCCAGGGCCAGATCAAAGGCCCTCATCCGGAGGAGTTGAATAATTAAGCATATCTTATTCATTTTATTCTTTATCTTACCGGTCATAACCCAAGCTTTTGCCGATGACACCGCCAAGCAAGCCCTATCCAAAGGCGTTGTCTATGGCAATCAAGGCAAGCTCAATGAAGCCATCGCGGAGTTTACCAGGGCCATCAAGTTAGATCCCCGTTACGCCCTTGCTTATTACGAGCGTGGCAAGGCTTATACCATTCAAAAAAGCGACGTTAAAGCCATTCCGGAATTCACCAAGGCCATTGAGTTGGATCCTGAATATGCCTCAGCTTATAATAGCCGCTGCCTGGCTTACATTCATGTAGGCTTCAATGACAAGGCCCTGTCTGATTGCAGCAGGCTTATCCAACTCAAACCGGATTTTACTTCTCATATTAAGCATCGTTTGGCTTATCTTTATGATCAGCGGGGGATAGCTTACAAAGAACAGCATGTCTATGGCCAGGCCCTGCGCTCCTTTAATAAGGCCATTGAAGTTGAACCTGATGATGCCAGGGCTTATTTTAACCGCGGCCTTATTTTGTTCGGCGCTAAATATTATGACAAGGGTTGGATCGATATTAATAAAGCCCAATCCTTGGGGTTAAAGATCGATCCTGAAGATCTTGCCAAACTCAAAAAAATATCTGCTAAGGTGGAATGAAAGATCGCATCCTGTCTTTCAAGCTGCTTTGGTTCCTTTTTTCCATAGAACTGCTTACCGTCTTTTTTCTTTCCCTGAACAAATATTTCGACAATGATGAAATTGAGTCCATGCACGCGGCCTGGAAAATTTTTTCAGGCCAGCGGATCTATATGGATTTCTTTGAACACCATCACCCCTTTTTTTATTACATGCTGGTCCCGTTCGTCGGGATGTTCAATGAAAATGCCATGGTGATGATAGCAGGGCGGGTATTGGTTTTTTTAATGCTCTTGTTGATCTTCCTGGTCACCTACTTAATGGCAAGGGACCTCTTCGAGGGGGTTACTGCTCTTATCAGTGTGGTTTTATTATCAGCCACCCACGTTTTTATTTTCAAGGCGATCGAGATCAGGCCTGATGTTCCCCAAACCCTCTTCGAGCTTGTTGCCGTTTTTCTATTATTCAAGTATTTTAAAAGGTATTCGTTAGCATGCCTGATCTTAAGTGCAATATCTTTTGGTATATCTTTTCTATTCTTACAAAAATCCATATTTTTGGTGTTCATGGCAGGGGTGATATTAATATTTAGTGATTATATAAACCAAATAAAATTAAAGGATGCTTTTATATTTTCAATTGTTTTTATAGGCACCTTGCTGCCTTTCTACCTGTATCTGGTTTTGACCGGCCAGATACAGGCCTATTGGGTTGATAATTGGGCCATGAATGCCGCTTTTATACAGGACAGGTTTTCACAGGGGGCTTCACATTGGGAGTGGGCAACAACAACGTTGCTGTCGGATCTTAAACAAAACCCCCTGCTTTGGGTCTTTTGGATGGCAGGCCTGTTCTTTTTGGATTCCGTCAACCGTAAAAGAGCAGGGGCCATTTCCTTATTCCTGCTGATCAGTTTTATTTTAGTACCGATCCATTTTGAACAATATCTTTTGCCGCTCATGCCGTTAATGGCCATTATAGCCGGGCATGCGATGCTTCAAATAGGACGCTTACTTTTCAAAAAGAATCTCTCGTGGGTCATTGTCATTATTTATGTTTTTTACCCTTTAAATTCGATTTGGGAGCACATCAAATGCACTCCCAACAGCGATCAAATGAAAGAAATGTCTTATGCGCTATCGGTGACCAAACCAACAGATTTTGTCTATGATCCGGACCGTAATTTTCATATATTCAGGAATAATATGGATTGGCAAAACGTAGGGGTCCAGTCCTGGTTCAAGAACAGGAGCGGCTATCATTTTAATGTGTACACTCTGATCGACAAATTTAAACCAAAAATCATTTCTCATACTGCAGGGGACATGTCAAACTCCAGTATTGCAAAACATTATAAAATGTCTGATAAATTCCCGGATCTATTCATAAGAATTAACTGACAAAAACCTCTATGCCGTTTATAAGCATTATTACCCCCATTTATAACAGCCCAAAAACTATAAAGGCATACCTGGATGCTATTTTTAACAGCACCTATAAAGATTTTGAACTGGTCCTTATCGATGACGGTTCCCCTGAAG
>CAZFON010000306.1:0-2673 GCA_964520185.1 uncultured Planctomycetales bacterium
AAATTCACCGCTTCCTGGGAGGCATAGCTGTGATTAAGGATGTACAAGGCGTCCTGAAAACCCATTATCCCGAGGCCCACAGGACGATGTGTCTGGTTGGCCCTTTGGGATTCGGTGGTCGGATAATAATTAATATCAACCACATTATCCAGCATACGCACCGCGGTGGTGATGGTCTCCTGGAGCTTCTTATGGTCAACTCCCTTCTCGTTCACATGCGCGGAAAGATTTACTGACCCTAAATTACAAACCGCTGTTTCATCCTTGGAAGTATTTAGCAAGATCTCCGTACATAGATTTGAGCTATGCACGACACCGGCATGGTCCTGGGGCGAGCGGACATTGGAAGGGTCTTTCCATGTAAGCCATGGATGGCCGGTTTCAAAAACCATGCCCAGCATTTTCCGCCACAATTGCACCGCAGAGACCGTCTTGAAACTCCTGACCTTGCCTTCACGGGCTTTTTGTTCATATTCTTCATAACGCTTCTCAAAAGCCTGGCCATATATGTGATGCAACTCCGGCGTTTCGGAAGGCGAGAACAAGGTCCAGTCGGCATTGGCCTTGACCCTCTTCATAAAAAGATCAGGTATCCAGGTGGCCGTATGCATATCATGCGTGCGTCGGCGTTCATCACCGGTGTTCTTGCGTAATTCAAGGAACTCATCGATGTCCAAATGCCAGATTTCCAGATATGCGCACATGGCGCCCTGGCGCTTGCCACCCTGGTTAACGGCCAGGGCCGTGTCATTGGCCACCTTTAAGAACGGAATGATACCCTGGCTTTTGCCGTTAGTACCTTTAATGCGGCTGCCCATAGCCCGGACATTGGTCCAGTCATTGCCTAAACCGCCGCTCCATTTGGAAAGCATGGCATCATCCTGGATGCATTTAAAAATATGAAAAAGGTCATCTTCAATGGTGGTCAAGAAACAGGACGACAATTGCGGATGGCGGGTGCCGGAATTAAACAACGTCGGGGTTGAGGACATGAAACGAAAAGTTGAGAGTATATTATAGAATTCAATGGCTCTTTGGTCCTTCCCCTCACCTTCCTTGACGGCCAACCCCATGGCCACCCTCATCCAGAAGATCTGGGGCAATTCGATACGGCGGTCTTCCCAATGGATAAAATAACGGTCATACAAGGTCTGCAACCCCATATAACGGAAATTAAAATCACGCTCGGGGACAATGGCCAGGCCTAATAATTTCAAATCAAAAAACTTTAAAGCCGGGTCCAATAATTCATGTTGAACGCCTTTTTGGATATAGGCCGACAAATACTCCGGATATTCCGTGCGCATGCGTTCAAACGAAATATCCGCACCCAGGGCCTCCTGATACTCCATTAAAAGCAAAAGGCGTGCAGTTACATATCCGTAATTCGGTTCCTTCTCTATGAAGGAACGGGCAGCCAACACATTGGCGGAAAAAAGCTGGCGCTCGGTCATGCCGCTGAAATAATTTTTGACAGCCTCTTTAAAAAGCTTGTCCGCAGAAACATCGCTCAAACCTTTGCAGCACGTCTCAAATTTGAAACGCACCTCGTCCAGATCAATGGGACGCTCAACGCCTTTATCATTCTTGACAATGACGTTCTTGACCCATTCAAGGGACTCTTCAACGCGTATTTGACCGTGACTGCGCCTGGACTTAGCACGCTCTTCCCTATATATGATATAACGCTTGGCCACTTCATGGTAACCTGCGGCCATGATCACTTTTTCGACAATGTCCTGCACTTCTTCGATATGGACGGATTTGCCGTCAGGCCAGCGGGTACGGATCTCGGAGACGACCTTTTCGGTCAGCTCCTGGGCCTTTTCGATCAAGATCTCATTATAAACACCCTTGTTCTGGGCGATGAGGGACTTGGCAACGGCCAGGGCGATCTTCTCCTGCTTGAAGGAGACCACTTTGCCGTCACGCTTGATCACCGAATACAATTCGAACATTTTGCGGCGTTCTGCATGATGGCGGCGGTAAGAGGCATAGCGTTCGCCGACTTCTTTGTGGCCGTTCTCGTACAATTGACGGATCACCTCATCCTGGATCTCTTCAACCGTCAAGAACGGGCGCTGAAGGACACGTTCCTTGAGGACCGACACCACGCAATCCGTAACTTTCTGGGCGTTCTTGATGTATTCTTCCCCAAGTTCAGATTCGCGCGGCAGGCCGATGTGTTCTTTGAAAGAATTGGCAATGGCATGCCTGATGCGCTCAGGGATGAATTCAATGATCTGACCGTTACGTTTTTGAACTTTGATCTCAAAGCCGGAAGCGGTGTCTCGGAACATTCGGAAGGCCCTCCTGTGTTTTGAACGCAGCTGGATCAAAAACACTATATATACGCTTGATTCAAATGATACGTACTACATATAGTAGTTTGAAAAGAATCGAAGTCAAACAATTTTTGAAATTTTCCTTACGTCATTCTGAGCCCGAAGGGCGAAGTATCTTAAAGCATCTTAAGATCCTTCGCCAGTTGGCTCAGGACGACCCCCGACATTACGTCGGGGGTCATTTTCTTACGGCACTGAAACGCTTTTCGACTTCCTGCCAATTGACGACATTCCAAAATGCCGCGACGTAATCCGGACGGCGATTCTGGTACTGCAGGTAATAGGCATGCTCCCAGACATCAATACCGACTATGGGAGTTTTACCCTC
>CAZFON010000307.1:0-2668 GCA_964520185.1 uncultured Planctomycetales bacterium
CGCCGGTATCGATTGATTACTTCTTTAAACAAAGTAGAGCTTTATGTCAACAACCAGCTATTTACGGAGGTGTCTTTCTAAATGGAAATACGCGCTTATTATCCTCCTGATAATTTCCGCGATGGTGGCCTTTTTTTCCATCGAGATCAACCGCTGGCTTCCTGAGGACGTCCTTTCTTTTACCCGTTTGATCGGCCAACAGTTCCACGCCAAAATCTCTTACCGCAGCGCCCATTACCGTTTCCCCGACTACGTTATTTTAAAAGATGTCTTCGTGTTCGATGACAATAAAATCGTGCTTCAATCGGACAGGCTGATCATAGGATTCCTTCCCCTCCATGCCGTAGTTGCAGATCATCTGACCATTCATTCGCCCGCCTTTAAAAAATATTTGGCCAAGAATGGCAAAAAGATCTACACATGGATCAAAGGATTCCCTAAAGGGAAAGTGCGCCTCTCTGTACTTAACGGGGAGCTCCAGGGCATTGCCAAAGATCCCACCGGCTTTACAACAGACCTGCTTTTTGAAGGCGAAGGCCTCAGCGCCCATGGTTTTTTTGAACATCAAGGCAGGTGCAATTATGAGATCAACGCCAACATCCGTGACGATGGGATCGATCTGGACCAGTTCGCTTTAAAACGGGGAGACACTTCCATCGACCTATGGGGAAGCTGGCACTTGGATAGCGTCAACTGGAAAGGGTTCATCTTTAATGACAAATTCTATATCCTGGACATTGACGGGCATTTGAAAATACAAAAGGACCTTCTTGTCCTCGACCGGCTTTCCTTTACCGTCGATGGCGATGCCGTGGACCTCTCCGGGGAATGTTCCAGGAAAACACCTTTCTCCTGCGACGCAGAGCTCGGCTTTTGGAAGGCTGCGGCAGGCTCCAAATCGCCCGGGCCTTTGAAAAGCGCCCACCTGCGTCTTCATGCCCAAGGCTCACCTCAAGGCCCTGTCTTCAACGGCTCCTCTGATCTGTATTTTATTTTTGATCCGGTATCCCACAAATTTCAAAACGTGCATTTGAATTTCGACGCTTTAAGACCGGTGTTATGGAACGGTGATTTCATGAAATTCAACATCGGGCAATTGCAAGGGGCCTTTCACCTGGAAGACCAAGAACGCCTTGTGACCCTTGGCCATGTTTTGGCCAGCATCGATTTCAGTCGGCCTTACCAGAAGATCATCGCTTTATCCGCCGAAATCTTTGCGGGGCGTGTTTACAGCCGTATTTTTGTGAACACCTCCTTTCTACCCTGGCAAATCCAGGCCCGGGCCGACTTTAACAAGATAGACATGGGCCCCTTGGGCTATGCGGGAAACGCATCCGGCACCCTAAATATCCAATCATCCGAAGAAACGCAGCTGTCCGGGATCCTGAGAATACGCCATGGTGAAATCAAGAATACCCGATTAATGCAATGGCTCTCCAAAATCCTTCAAATGCCATCCCTGGAATCTGTTTCCGGCATTAATGCCTCCTGCCGTTTCTATCTTGATAAAACTTCGAAGATGATCGATAACGTAAAGCTCAATGCCGATGATCTTGATCTAAGCGGATTTTTCCATCTTGATGCGGACAATCTGGTTGCAGCCCGGGCTTCCGTACGTTTTTCCAAAAAACTCCTGAAAGAATCCCCTGTCGGCCGCAAAATCATCGGCATGGTGGGAGGGGCCTGGACCTGGCCTTTTGACTTTAGCCTTTCAGGGAACATTTGCAGGATGAATTTTCAATGGAACAAATCCACCCTTAAGGACCGGGTCCGCCGGCACTTGTTTTCCTTCCTGGCAAAGGCCATCGACCAACGGATGAACAAGCTTCCCTATTATAATGTGACGATGCCCAACGAATCCGTATGCCCAGGATAGGAAGACAGGGAGCGCTCCGTGGTGACCAAGGTGTCTTTCTTTTTGACCCAACGGCTTTTTTTAAGGAATTTGATCACCGCTTGAAGATGGGGGAATGTTCCTTTATTCATAAGAACAGGCTGTACTCCATAAGAAAAATTTAAAAAATCACAAACCCGCTGATGCGCATTCAAGGACAAGACCCAGCAATGGGGCTTGAACCTGGAGATCCTGCGTGCAGTACTTCCGCTGAAAGTGGGGGTAAGTATATAACGGGCATTTAGTTCCTGAGCTGCACGAAAAGCGTTCATGGATGTGACATCCGTGATGGTCAGCGTGCCCTCCTGGCTTATTTTCTGGGCGACCCATCGGCCCTCGTCAGCCAGATTGCCTTTGCTGCGTTGAGTTTCCGTAGCGCAACAAATTTTGGACATCATGCGCACCGCCGCTACCGGATAATCTCCGATTGCCGTTTCTTCGGAAAGCATGACGGCATCGGTGCCGTCTAAAATGGCATTGGCCACGTCGTTGACTTCCGCGCGTGTCGGTCGGACGTTCTGGGTCATGGATTCCAGCATTTGGGTGGCGGTGACCACAGGCCTGGCCTTGGTATTGGCTTTTTGAATAAGCTGTTTTTGGATGGCCGGGACCTCTTCAATGGGCACCTCAACACCCAGATCCCCGCGGGCGATCATCACCGCATCCGTGACATCAAGGATACCATCGAAATTCTCAACTGCCCCCAGGCGTTCGATCTTGGATATCAAATAAACCTGGTGTCCTCTACGAGAAGCAAAATTCCTTACCTTGAAG
>CAZFON010000308.1:0-2663 GCA_964520185.1 uncultured Planctomycetales bacterium
CTCCATGGCTGCTGCTGCTGAATTTGATGTTCCTAGATCGATTCCGATAACGCGTGCCATATCTTGATCTCCTGTTTAAGAGTTAATATTCTTTGCTACCTTCACTTTGGCCGTACGTACGACCCGGCCGCTGAGCGTATATCCTTTTTCCAATTCTTCCATGACCACACCGTCGGGGACTTCCGTGGTCTCCTGCTGCATGAGGACCTCCTGGGTGTTGTGGTCAAAAGGCTTGCCCACAGCGATAATGGGCTTGACCTCGTACCTGTCCATCAATTCCTTCATCCTGTTAAAAACCATCTCCAGTCCTTTGACCAGATTGGCATCCATGCCTTCCTTGGATTTGAAAGCCGAAAGCGATCTTTCCAGGTCATCATACAATTTCAAACATTCAATGATGACCTCTTCGTGCGCGTATTTTATAAGATCGACGCGTTCGCGCTCGTGGCGCTTGCGCATATTGTCGAATTCCGCCAGGAGCCTGACATATTTGTCCTTATAGGCCGAGGCTTCCTCAGTCTGCTGCTTGGCAACATCCTGTTCTGCAGGTTTTTCCTGAGGATCCTGACCGCTTTCCTTAGACAAAATCTCTTCTTCTGTATTGGGCTTCTCTTTGTCCATCATGTCATGAATAAAATTTCTACAGGCGGTTTAAGATCTGCGAGATATAATCGAGGGTCGAAACCACGTGGCTATACTGCATCCGCGTGGGGCCTAACACCGCGATGCGTCCCTTCAGGCCGTCTTTCTCAAAATGAGAAATGGCCAGGGAACAACTATCCATCTCCTTAAGGGCCATCTCGTGGCCGATGTAAATCTCTATTTTTTTCTCAAGATCACGGTTGATGATGGCCATGAGCCTCTCTTTTTCCTCTAAGATCCTTAAGATCGCCTGGATCTTTAAAATATCTAAATTGTCCGGATAACCAGGCACATAATTGGTGCCTTTGCAGATGATCTTATGCTGATGCCCCTGCCCATCTTTAATGGAAACGATGCTGGTATAATGGGTCAGATCTGAGACCACCTGGGAAGTCCTTTCCATCAGGTCTTCCAGCTGGTTCACATGGCGCCTGTATTCCTGTGATATCCTTTTCTTCTCTTCTTCCAGAAGCTGGATCTCATTCATCAGATGGTCCACATAATACCGGTAACCCTGCTGGGTGGGCATGCGGCCTGCCGATGTGTGCGGATGCATCAGGTATCCTTCTTCTTCCAGTTCCGCCAAAATATTGCGCACCGTTGCAGCTGACACATCTAGATCATGCTCTTCCGTGATATTTTGCGAGCCCACCGGAGCAATGGTCCTGATGTACCTATCGATGACGATCGTTAAAATACGGTCTTTGCGTTGTTGGATATCTGATTGTCTGGTCATAAAATTAGCACTCTCAATGTCTGTCTGCTAAAAGTATATCAAAAACTCAAACTTTGTCAAGTCTCAAAAAAAGGTGACAGGTACATTTTTCTAATAAAAAAAGGTGACAGGTACATTTTTTTAAAAAAAATGTACCTGTCACCTTTTTTACTATTTTCTGGGAATAGGAGCTAAGGTCCAATCAACCACCAGGGCCTTATGTTTTAAATAGTAGCAAGAAAGCCGCTGTTTTTCCTGCTGGTCTTTGCTGAATTCAACCCCTTCGGAAATAGTATTCTTAAAAGTGAACGGTGTTGAAGCCTCAAGACTGATAAACCCCGCCGCTTCCAGGCCATCCTTGATGGATTGGGTGAAAATCTGGCACAATTGGCCGCAAAGGTCTTCCATGGACCCGTCATCTTCATCATAGGGCACTTGAAGCCCCGCGGCTTTAAAGACCTTGTCCGCCACCTCCATATCCACGTAGACGACCATGGCGCCACGGGCCCGGTGGCCCTGCATATCACCCTTGTTCAAATAAAAATTGGTATTGGCAATATACACAGGCACATCGAATATTTCCGTCGCATTCACCCGCATACGGCCTTCATATTCCTCAATAGGCTGAGTGGCAATTTCAAGGTCCTTGGTGGGAACGAGGCCCCCCTTGGCGGTGATCAAATCATTGATGGATTTGGTAATAATGGGATTAACGACCTGGGGATCAAAAATTTTAGACATAATTTACTATAACACAGCCACCCTAAAACTGAAGACAATTCCTTAACTTACCAAAACATCCACATCTTCCGGCACCTGGTGCATCATATGGTCGCCTAAATAATGATCTGCCACATCATAGTTGTACTCATGCGCCTTAATGCCTAACTGGGCCTCGATCAGAAGCCTGTGGCTTTGAACATCTCTGAGCTGATCATTAAAATTGACATCATCATCGGCATAGGCCCAAGGGCCAATGGCCGGCAACATCAACGCCAAGATAACCAAACCCGCGTATTTTCTCATGGTCCCTCCCCCCAAAATGCTTCTTTAAGAAGTATACAACATTACCCATTTAAATTGCCAATGGGTGGGGAGGTTTAAAAATGAAAACGGCTGGTTTTATCCATTAATTTCTATAGCTAGATCATTCCCCTGGGCTTCAATGACGACCGTTTGCCCCTCTGTTAATTCTCCCTGCAGTATGCGCAAGGCAATGGGGTCCTGCACTAACTTTTGAATGACACGCTTTAACGGTCTAGCACCATAGACAGGATCAAACCCCTGTCGCCCCAAAAGGTCCTTG
>CAZFON010000309.1:0-2645 GCA_964520185.1 uncultured Planctomycetales bacterium
CCAAAGGCGAGCATACGTGCCTGGTCTGCACCGGGACAGCCTGTTATGTCAAAGGCGCTGAGCGTATTTTGAGTGAGGTAGAAAAAGAATTCCACCTTAAGCCAGGGCAGGTGAGCGCTGATAATAAATTAGGCGTTTCAACAGCCCGTTGCATCGGCGCTTGCGGCCTTGCGCCGGCCATGGTCTTGGACGATGAAGTCCACGCCAAGGTCAAACCTGAAGATGTCAAGAACATGATCATGACTAAGATGGGAGCTGCAGTATGAACCGTCAAGATTTGAAGACCATCGCCGAAGCGGCCAAAGCCAAGAATGACCAATATAAGCACAAGGTTTGCGTTTGCTGTGGTGCAGGATGTATTTCTTCGGGGTCAGAGGCTGTGCTTAAGAAATTGCAGGAAGAGATCAAGTCTCGGGGACTGGAAAATGAAATAGAGGTCGTGGGGTCCGGATGCATGGGGCCTTGCAATCAAGGGCCTTTGCTCAAGGTCATGCCTGAGCATACGATGTACCAGAAGGTCAATTGCGAAAATATTGCCCGTGTCGTGCAAAGCCAACTGATCGATAAAAAACCGATCGAAGATCTATTGTTATTTGCGGACTCAAGGCCTAAAGCTTTCATCAATGCCACGGAGGACCCCTTTTACAAGAAACAATTGAAGATCGTTCTTGAGGACTGCGGTGATATCAATCCGGAAAGCATGGATGATTATATCCTGCATGACGGCTACAAGGCTTTGGACAAGGTCCTTTTCCAGATGTCTTGCGAGGAAGCCATCGCGGAGATCAAACACAGCCGTTTGCGCGGTCGGGGTGGCGCTGGTTTCCCGACAGGGATCAAATGGGAAACGGTTTATAAATATGTGGCTGACCAGAAGTATGTGATCTGCAATGGTGATGAAGGTGACCCCGGCGCTTTCATGGACCGCAGTGTTCTGGAAGGCAATCCTCATCGCGTTTTGGAAGGCATGGCCATTGCAGGCTATGCCGTGGGTGCCAATAAAGGATATGCCTATATCCGCGGGGAATACCCTTTGGCCATTAAACGTTTTGAAGCAGCCATCAAAGCCGCCAAGAAAGCAGGTCTTTTGGGGGCCAATATTTTAGGAAGCAATTTTTCTTTTGAGATAGAGATCCGCATCGGCGCCGGCGCTTTTGTTTGCGGGGAAGAGACAGCTTTGATCGCCTCCATTGAAGGCAAGCGGGGCATGCCCCGTCCAAGGCCGCCATTCCCAGCGGAATCCGGTTTATGGGGTAAGCCGACCCTTATTAATAATGTGGAGACCCTGGCCAGCATCGCTCCTATCATTAACAGGGGCGGCGAATGGTACAGCGCCATCGGCACCCCAAAAAGTGCGGGGACCAAGGTGTTTGCGCTTGCAGGCAAGATCAATTATTCAGGCCTGATCGAAGTACCCATGGGCATGTCCTTGCGTGAGATCGTTTTTGATATCGGAGGCGGCGTTCCGGGCGGCCGGGAATTTAAGGCCGCTCAAACCGGAGGACCATCGGGCGGATGTATCCCTAAGGAATTCCTGGATACAAAAGTGGATTATGAATCCCTGGTCAGCCTTGGTTCTATCATGGGATCAGGCGGTTTGATCATCATGGATGATACCTCGGATATGGTGGATGTGGCCCGCTTCTTCATGGAATTCTGTATGGACGAATCCTGTGGCAAATGCGTTCCCTGCCGGGTCGGGACCAAGATGATGTATGATCTTCTGTCAAAGATCTGCGGAGGTTCAGGTACGCTGAGGGACATCGAAAGGCTGGAAGAATTGGCCGTGTATGTCAAGGAAGCCAGCCTTTGCGGTTTGGGGATGTCGGCACCTAACCCTTTGCTGAGCACGTTGAAGTATTATAAAAATGAATATCTGGCGCATATAGCTAAGAACAAAGAATTTGAGGGGGTGGCACATGGCTAAGATCCCTATTAATATTGATGGCAAACCCCTGGAAGTGGATACAGGCAAGACCATTCTTGACGTCTGCAAGGAAAACAGCATTGAGATCCTGACCATGTGCCATTTCGAAGGGATAGGGGATGTGGGCGCCTGTCGTCTTTGCCTGGTTGAGATCGAGGGGATCAATAAACTTCTCCCTGCCTGCACCACCAAGGTGGCGGCTAATCAGGTCATTAAAACAAAAACTGAAAGATTGAAAAAATACCAGAAGATCACCACGGAATTGTTCTTTGCCGAACGCAATCACATTTGTGCGGTCTGTGTGGCTGACGGCAATTGCGAATTGCAGGATTTGGGTTACAAGGTAGGTATGGACCATGTGCGTTTTCCATATCTTTTCCCCAAAGCTAACGTTGATACTTCCCATCCATGGTATGTCATGGACCATAACCGCTGCATCATGTGCACCCGCTGCGTCCGGGTATGCTCTGAGGTGGAAGGTGCCCACAATTGGGGCATCAAGAACCGCGGCATCGAAGTGAGGATCATCTCTGATTTTGACACGCCCTGGGGCGATTCCACCACCTGTACCTCATGCAGCAAATGCGTTAATATCTGTCCCACAGGGGCCTTATGGCCTAAATCGGCGGTTCAAGGTCAGTTGGTGAAAAACCCAAAAATGGTAAGTGATCTGGTAGCCAAAAGAAAGATGAACCTATGAAGAAAAAACTGGCAACAG
>CAZFON010000310.1:0-2637 GCA_964520185.1 uncultured Planctomycetales bacterium
GGTGTGCGATTGACCGTCAAATTGGCCGTATACCCTGTGTTGGGTGTAACGGTAACGGTTTGATTGCTCCCGCCGGGTACAAGATAAGCTCCCGGGTGAGGAACGATCGTCCCTCCGGTTGTCCCGTCAGCAATTGTTTTGAGGATGGGTACAGGGACCTTCAACGTAGAATAGTTAAGATTGGGGGCCGCTGTAAAAGTGTAGGTGACCATATGGCCCTGTAAATTAAACGACAGGTTGTATGTTCCGGCGACCAGGTTATACATCTGGAAGTACGGGAAAGACTGTGGATTAAGCTCTGCCGGGCCGGTAGGTCCCGTTGCCGTTGGTTGAGGCACCCATGTCATCGGCGGAACTGGACCCAGCAGGTCCGTAAACGGCCCCCCAGTCAAAGTATCGACAAGGACCCCGTAAAGCACAGAAACAACAATGGGCGAAAAGCTTACTGCGATCGTGTGCGATGCAGTGATATTACTAAAAGTGTATTTATTGTTCCAGGTCAGGGCTGCGGCTGTGCCGTCAACCAGGACCTGACTGACGCCGTAACGGGCAATAGGAGTGATGGTAAAACTTTGGCTTGCGCCGGCAATGACGTTCACTGCCCCGGTGGGGCTGATCGTGCCGTTACTTCCGGAGCTGGCAGTGATGGTATAGTCAACGGTCAGTGTTGCCGCATTACTGGTCGCACTGCCTGACCCATTGGTGGCCACACATCTAAACCGGTTGCCGTTATTGGAAGCTGTGGTGGCCCCTGTCGTATAAGATGCGTTGGTGGCCCCATTGATCGCGGTCCAAGTGTTTCCCCCATCCGTACTCAACTGCCATTGATAGGTGGGTGCGGGCACGCCGCTGGCAACCACGCTAAATGTTGCTGCTGCCGGGCCAATAACTGTTACATTGGAAGGCTGGGTGGTAATGCTGGGGGCAACCGGAAGAGCAAAGCTTGCCGCTATCGTATGGGGAGCCATCACACTGCTGAAGGTATAGGACAACGGCGGCGGATTGACAGCAACCCCATCCACCAATAATTGGCTGACAACATAAGTGGCATTGGGGGTGATCGTGTAGGCTTGACTGCCTCCGCATGTCACTGTCTTTGTCCCCGTCGGACTGATGGTACCGTTTGTTCCGGCGCTCGCTCTAATGGTATAACTGGTGTTGTAATTGATGGAAGCATGGCACGCACTGGACCAATTACCCACGGCATCATTAACCTTGGAATAAACTATTTTATTGTTGCCCGTGCCTGAAAGAGTGTAAGAAGATGTCTGGCTGTACACGACGGGAGTTGACCACGTAGTATTATTATTTGAAAATTCCATATTAGACAAACCGCCACCGTTGGGGTCGTTGACCGATGCGATCAGCGTTAAAGTCACATTAGCGGAACAGGTTGCAGGCGCTCCGTTATTGATGGAAAGCGTGCAGTTGGGCAGGATCGAATCCACATTAAGGTTACCGGACGCAGCAATGGGCGACCAGTTATTATAACTGTCCATATATTCGGCCAAAAGCAGACGGGTGCCGGTTGATCCGTTGGAAAATGCCCAGGTCGAAGGAGTAGTGGTGGAATAATCAACAGGATTCGTCCAGCTTACGCCGTTGTTATCTGAGAATGCCTGTACACTGCCAACCCCCATCCCGCTGCCGCCGCTGGCAGATATCCCGGTCACATTAACAATATCCGGGCACAAGGTCAGCCCCCCGCAGTTGATGGCAATTGAGCCTGCAGGAGCGATCGTCTGGTCGCTAAAATTAGCAACGTCGGAAAATTTGGCCATGAACATGTCCTGGTCGCCGATGGCAGTCATCGTCAATTGGTCAAAGGCATTGTCTTTCCCGCCAAAACTGCCCACTGTTAATAAACTCGTGGCAGGATAAGCAATGGTATCAAAATAAAAATTGGTCGATATCGCCATTTGAGAGAAACCGATATTGGTGATTGCGGCCAAATTGGCCGCTGTACCGTTATTGCCCGAAGGAGTGGCCAAGGTGATCGTAGCCTGCTGCCATGTGTTGGCTGTGGTACTGGTGGTTAATGTCCAGTAGCTTTGATGGCCTGCCGCATCCTGAAGGAAGAAACGGAATGATTTGCTGGCGGCACTGGCCTGGTCCCATAAGGTCAGGCTCACAGTTGAGCTTAAATTTAAGTTGAGCGGCTTCAGGCTGCTGTTAATGACCTGGTTGGTGCTTGAAGAAGGCACAAGCTTTAACGCATAAGAACCATCGGCAGGTGCCGGAGAAGATGATACGGTACTGACCGTAACATTGGTGCCGGTGTATGCGGCTTGGGCCGCTGCATTGGCGCTGTACTCCATGCCGTCGATAAAGACCCGGTCATTGGTAAACGCCCCGTCGAGTATACCGGGATTTTTGTTGGTAATGGTAAGATTTGGGTCGCCGTATTTCGTCCAAAGCAGGCTCCCGTTCAAACCGGAATACTTTCTGACATCAGTGTTGATGACCCAGGGATTGCCGTTGCTGTCCATCCTAAGCAAGGCGCCTGAAAATGTCGTTACGTAGGGATCATCTTTCTCATCCTGACCCCAGGAAATGTTTTCAGATACTACAGCATCAAAATTATAGACACTCCCCGCAGCCATCTGGGAAAACCCGAAGTTGGTAATGCCGCTTAGA
>CAZFON010000311.1:0-2590 GCA_964520185.1 uncultured Planctomycetales bacterium
ACCAGGTCAGCCGCCGCTACACCACTTTTAAAAAGAAGCACATCCCGAAAGAAGCTCAATAAAAGCCGCAGGGCCAGCACCGCTTCTTGGGGATCATTGGATAACTCTTTTAAAAAACTTTCATTATTACGGTTAAAGAACATTTCATCGAAGATCTTACGGCGACGCGGGATAATGTCCTGCTGGATCAACTTGCGGGATTTGCCCAAACAGCCTTCTGAATATACAGCCAGGAAATGGGCGTCCTGGATCTTCAGACCTTCATCCGTCAGAAACTTTTCAATGCGGTTGACCGAAGAAGGGAAAAATTTCACGATATGACAGCGGGACTTGATGGTGTCCAGGTTGGATTCAGGCACGCTGGTTGTCAGTATCATCAAGGTGTTGGGCGCCGGTTCCTCCAGGGTCTTAAGCAAGGCATTGGCCGCATCCAGGGTCATGAGCTCAATGTTACGGATAATGAACACCTTGGTTTTGCCTTCATAGGCCATCAACTGGACCCGGCTTGATATATAACGGATGTCCTCGATCTTAATGGACTCCATCTCATCATTACCGATCACATGGATGTCCGGATGATTACCATTGGCGATTTTAAGGCAGGCACTGCATTGGCCGCAGGGTTTTTCCTTATCGCTCTCGCAATTGACCATTTGGGCCAGGCTCAATGCTGTCTGGGTCTTGCCGGAATCCTGCGGCCCCACCAGCAAATAGGCATGGGCCAGGCGATGATTGGCCAATAGCCGGCTGAAACGTTGCATGAGAGGGACATTTATCTGAGCTTGGTTGATCATAAACCTAATAAAGCATCGATTTGAAGCTTCACCTTTTTAAAGATCTCTTCCTTGTTCCCGTCCACCTTAATGACCTTGATACGGCCAGGATGCTGCTTGGCCAGATCCAGGTACCCGGTCCGGACGCGCTGGTGGTACTCCAAAGGCCGCGACTCGATACGGTCTTTTTCGGCTCCGGCGCGGCTTAAGCCTTTTTGCGTCGTAATATCAAAAAGGATCGTCAGGTCAGGACTAAGGCCTTTGGTGGCGAACAAACCTAATTGCTCAATGATTTTAATGTTGATCCCGTTGCCATAGCCCTGATAAGCAAGGGTGGAATCTAAAAAACGATCGCACAAAATGATCTTCCCGGACTTTAATTCCGGCTCCAAAATCTCCTTGACCATCTGGGCGCGGGCGGCCATATATAGCAGTGTCTCGCATTCATCGCCCATACCGGCATTGTTCACATCAAGCAAAAGTTTGCGGATATTTTCGGAGATCTTGACCCCGCCCGGCTCGCGTAAAAGCAGGACCGGCATTTTCCTGGTCTTCAAATAACCAAGCACCATTTCAGCCTGCGTGCTTTTGCCCGAGCCTTCCGAGCCTTCGAATGTAATGAATTTACCGGTCATCATTTTTTAGATCCAACGCCAGGTTTGCCCATTCTTGCTATCCTCGACCGCTACACCCTTCTCTTTCAATATCAAGCGAAGCTCATCAGACCGTTTGAAATTTTTAAGCTCACGCGCCTGGGCGCGCTCCTTGATCAGGGCTTGAAGTTCCCCGGTCAATTCCTTTTCTTTTTCCTGCAAAAAGAGACCAAATATATTACGGGCCAGATTTTCCAACACATCCACCGCATGGTAAATGACGCCTAAATAATTAGGGTCCTCCCCGTTCTGGTCAATATAGATATTGGTATCATTGATCAGGTTAAATAACGCGGCCAGGGCTTTGGGTGTATTGAAATCATCATCCATGGCCTCAATGAACTCATGTTTATATTTACTGACGAAGCCCGCCTGCACAGGCTCATGTTGCTTGTCTTTCAAAAGCCCTGAAGCCCTGTAAAAAAGCACGTCGAATTTACCCAGCGCCTTGCGGGCTTCCAGCATTTTGTCGTCAGAAAAATCAATATTGCTGGCATAGTGCGAAAATAAAAAGAACATCTTGAGCTCATCCGGCGTGTATTTGGCCAGGGCATCCTGGATGGTGATAAAATTGCCCGATGACTTGGCCATTTTCTGGCCATTGATGGTCAGCAAGCCGTGATGGATCCAGTATTTTGCAAAAGGCAGCCCTGTCAACGCCTCTGACTGGGCGATCTCGTTTTCATGATGCGGAAAGATCAGATCGCGGCCGCCGGCGTGGATGTCCAGGGTCTGCGTATGCAGATGTTTCATGCTCATGCATGAGCATTCGATGTGCCAGCCGGGCCGGCCCGGCCCCCAAGGGCTTTCCCAGGAAGGTTCACCGGGCTTGGAGGCTTTCCATAAAACAAAATCCAAAGGGTCCCTTTTTTGGGAATCCTTCTCGATGCGCACCGCCTCGTGCATCTTGTCAATGCTCTGGCCGGAAAGCTTACCGTAATCTTTGAAGGCGCGCACGTCAAAATAAACATCACCACCGGCAATAGCATAGGCAAAGGACTTGTCTATCAGGCCCTGGATATGCCTGATCATGTCAGGTATATTATCCGTGGCCTTGGGCTCCACATCGCCGGGAAGGATCCCAAGATCTTTCAGGTCCTGTTCATAATTACGTATATGTTCTTCGCTTACCTCTTGGGCCTGCCGTTTGGTCTCATGGGCCCG
>CAZFON010000312.1:0-2590 GCA_964520185.1 uncultured Planctomycetales bacterium
GGTTTTATGATCCAGGGGGGAGATCCGACCGGCACAGGAGCAGGCGGTGAAAGTTTATGGGGGAACGATTTTGCAGACGAAATAACGGACCTTACATTTGATAAACAGGGGGTCCTGGCCATGGCCAATCGAGGGCCTGATACCAATGGAAGCCAGTTTTTTATCACCACCGCTCCAACCCCATGGTTAAACGGGCATCATACGATCTTTGGTTATGTCTCCTCTGGGTATGATGTCATTTCAAAGATCGAAAACACTACAACAGGCCAGGGGGACCGTCCTACACAGGACCAAAAGATCATCAAAGCTTATGTAAAATGACCGGTGATATTCTTTACAAAGCCCTTGAAGCCTCCCAAAAAGGCCAGTCGTATGCCTTTGCCACCATCACTGATGCAACCCTAAAAGGCACTCCCCGTAAAACAGGTGCTAAAATGATCGTCTTTGAGGATGGGGCTTCCTATGGTTCCATCGGCGGCGGTCGTAATGAAAAAGCTGCTATTGCCGAATGCCTCAAAGCCTTAAAGTCGCGCAAACCCAGCACTGTCACCTATAATTATTTTGGAAGGGAAGGTGAATCTGTTTGCGGCGGGCAAATGAAGGTGTTTATTGAACCTTTCAAGCTCAGAGAGCATTTGATCATCTGCGGCGCCGGGCATATTGCCTTGCCTTTATCCGCCATTGGCAAAATGCTTGGATTCAAGGTCACGGTCATCGATGACCGCAAAGCTTTTGCTCATAAAAAACGTTTTCCCCATGTAGATAAGATCATCGTTGGCAATCATGCCGCTGAATTGGCCAAGATCACCATTGGTCCTGACAGTTACGTGATCATTGTTACCCAGGGCAATGAATACGATTTTGAATGCCTTAAGGTTATGATAAAATCTCAGGCTGGTTATATCGGTGTCATTTCCAGCAGGCCTAAAAAGGCCAAGTTTTGGGGGCGCTTAAAAAGCGCTGGAGTTGCAGAGAAATATTTTAAACGGGTGCATATTCCCATGGGACTTGACATCGGTGCCCAGACTCCCGAAGAGATCGCCATTTCCATTGGGGCAGAGCTTGTGGCTGTCAAAAACAAAGAATATATCGGTACGGATAAATTCATCAACTAAAATGCCAGAATCCTATCGTCAATTTAAACGGCTTGAAAAACCCATTAATATGCAGTTTTGCATTGCCGATGCTTATCCTAAAAAATGGGACATGACGATCATTGAAAATATCGGCGGTGGGGGCGTTAAATTTGCCGTGCCCAAGGACATGAATTTAGTTGATAAGGTCATCCTGTTACAAATTAAGATCCCGCAGTTAGCGCCCCGTACCGTGGAACTTGAGGCCAAGGTCCTAAGTGCTGACCCTCGTATGAATTCTCCCTCGGCGGACATCAGGGCAAAATTCATCAATCTTTCGGATCAAAATAGGTTGGATCTGTCTGTTATAGAGAAGATGATAAGCGTCCAGGAGAAGAAGGACGCAAAAATGAAAAAGTGATAGAGAAAAGGTGACAGGTACATTTTTCTAATAAATATTAGTAGAAAAATGTACCTGTCACCTTTTTTTAATGCTGTTGGCTGCTTTTGAATTCCGCGACTAATGCCTGGACGGTTTGTTTGGCATCCCCGAAGATCATGCGGCAATTATCGTAATAAAAAAGATCATTTTCAATGCCCGCAAAGCCGGTGGCCATGGAACGTTTAAGAACAAAAACGGTCTTGGCCTTGTCCGCGTTAATGATGGGCATGCCGTAGATAGGGCTCGACTTGTCGTGGCGCGAGGCAGGATTGACCACGTCATTGGCACCGATAATGATGGATACATCCACGGTATCCATCAAGGGGTTGATGGCATCCATTTCAAAAAGTTGGTCATAAGGAATGTTTGCTTCAGCCAACAGGACATTCATGTGGCCGGGCATGCGGCCTGCCACAGGATGGATGGCAAATTTGACATCGCAGCCGTTTTTTCCCAAGAATTCGCTTAATTCTCTGATCGCATGTTGCGCCTGGGCCACAGCCATGCCGTAGCCGGGGATGATGACCACGGATTTGGCATTTTCTAGGACCAAAAAGGCATCTTCCACGGAGACGGCCTTGGCCTCTTTCTTTTCATCCCCGCCGGTCTTTTTGACCACACTGCCGAAAGCGCCGAAAATGACGTTGCCGATCGAGCGGTTCATGGCCTTACACATGATAATGCTTAAGATCATGCCGTTTGCCCCTACCAGAGAACCGACGACAATTAAGAGCGTATTATTGATGACAAAACCCGTGGTACAGGCGACAATTCCTGAATAGCTGTTTAAGACAGAAATAACCACCGGCATGTCCGCACCGCCGATAGGGATAACGATGAAAATACCAAAAATAAGGGAAAGGCCCAGGATGATCAGGAAGAGATCATATCCGGACGGATGCATTATAAAAAGGACGCCAAGAACGGCTATAGCCGTGATAAGGAGGAGGTTAAACCATTTCTGGCCGCTGAATACGATCGGTTTTCCGGGGAGCTTGCCGCTTAATTTACCCCATGCAATCCCGCTGCCGGTGACCGTCAGAATACCGCCGAGCTGCGCAATGCCGGTGACGTG
>CAZFON010000313.1:0-2579 GCA_964520185.1 uncultured Planctomycetales bacterium
AGAAAAGACCGTCCTTTTCCGGCTTCAGGGTGCGGTAATTGAGCGTTTCCGCTTTTTTGACCGGGCCCTTGGACCAGGACATGATCACTTCTGGTGATGCAATGCGGATCGTGATGCGATCTTGTTTCGTGATGTCGATTTTGCTCATTTGAGGTTTTCCTCTTATTCCGAAGCGGAAGCCTGGGCTTCCTGTGGTTGTTCTTCTTGGCCGACGGCTTTTTCCATGCGAATATCAAGGCAAAGCCCTTGTAATTCTTTAACCAAAACATTGAACGACTCAGGGATCCCGGGCGAAAGCGCCTGCTCGCCTTTGACAATCGCCTCATAAATGCGGCTGCGTCCAGTAACGTCGTCGGACTTGACCGTCAGCATTTCCTGTAATGTAAAGGCGGCACCATAAGCTTCCAGGGCCCAAACTTCCATTTCCCCGAAACGCTGACCGCCGAAATGCGCCTTGCCGCCCAACGGCTGCTGGGTGACTAAGGAATAAGGCCCGATGGAACGGGCGTGGATCTTCTCATCCACTAAGTGATTAAGCTTAAGCATGTAGAGATAGCCTACCGTGACCTTCTGTTCAAACGGCTGGCCTGTATGCCCATCGTAAACAATGGCTTTTCCGTCTTCGGGTAAACCGGCCTCTTTTAAAAGACCAAGGATCTCGGATTCGGTGGCACCATTGAAGACCGGGGTCTCACAATAGAAACCTAAGACCTTGGCAGCCCAGCCCAAGTGGGTTTCCAGCAATTGGCCGACGTTCATACGGGAAGGCACGCCTAACGGATTGAGGATAACATCGACGCTACGGCCGTCTTCCAAGAACGGCATGTCCTCTTCCGGAACGATACGCGAAACGATACCTTTATTACCATGGCGGCCGGCCATCTTATCACCGACCTGCAATTTGCGTTTGGTAGCTACATAAACAACGACACGTTTGAGGACACCGGCCGGAAGCTCATCGCCACGGCGGATACGTTCGGTTTCCTGAAATTCTTCTTCGGTCAATTCCGCGATCTTGTCATTGTAAAAAGTCATGACCTCGCGGGCCTCAGCGCCTTCTTCCAGGTCATCGATGGTCAACTTAGACACGCGCTTTTTATCGATCCCCAAGGCCTTGGCCAATTTCTCGTCCTTCTCATTGAGGATAATATCGATTTCCTGTTTGTAATATTCTTTGATCTTGTTGATGGCCTGGTTTTCCTTGGCCTTGTCCTGTTTGGACTTGCGGCCGCGCTCGTTGCGCTGGAAAATTTCCACGTTGACCACGAAGCCTTCGATGCCCGGCGGCAGCGTCAGTGAAGTGTCGCGTACATCCGCGGCCTTTTCACCGAAAATGGCACGCAACAGACGCTCTTCGGGGGAAAGTTCTTTTTCGCTCTTGGGGGTCACTTTGCCAACGAGAATGTCCGTGGCCTTGACCTCTGCTCCCACGCGGATAATACCGTCTTCCGTCAGGTCCTTGAGGGACTCTTCGGCTACGTTGGGGATGTCACGCGTGATCTCTTCGTTGCCTAAACGGGTCTCGCGGCATTCACACTCAAAACGTTCGATATGGATCGAGGTGAAAACATCTTCGCGCACGACACGCTCATTGATCAAAATAGCGTCTTCGAAATTGTAACCGCGCCAGGGAATGAACGCGACCAGGACATTGCGGCCTAACGCTAAACGGCCGTCCTGGGTACCGATACCGTCCGCGATGGTCTGGCCGGCTTCAACCTTCTGGCCGAGCTTCACCATCGGACGCTGATGCACGCAGGTATTGGCATTCGAACGCTGAAAATTCTTCAAAGGATAAACTGTCTTGCCGACGACTATTTCACGGCCGTCGACCTTGTTGATCGTGCCGCCTTCCTTGGCAATGACAACAACGCCTGAATCACGGGCAACCTTTTCTTCCATTCCGGTACCGACCAAAGGAACTTCCGGGACCATCAAAGGAACAGATTGGCGCTGCATGTTGGAACCCATGAGCGCACGGTTGGCGTCGTCGTGTTCCAAGAACGGGATCAGGGCCGCGGCCACCGAAACCAGCTGCTTGGGGGACACGTCCATGTATTCTACTTTGTCAGCCTTGACCCTCGGGAAGTCGCCCTTGTAACGGCAGGTCACAAGGTTTTCCGTGAATTTACCGGTTTCATCGATCACCGAATTGGCCTGGGCGATATATTTGTTCTGGTCCACGTCCGCTGTCAAAAACTCGTATTTACGGGTGATCTTTCCATCGAGGACCTTGCGGTATGGCGTTTCGATAAATCCTAATTCGTTGACCCGCGCACAGGTTGTCAATGACGCGATAAGACCGATGTTCGGACCTTCAGGGGTTTCAATGGGACATACCCGGCCATAATGGGTCGGATGCACGTCGCGCACTTCGAAACCGGCACGCTCGCGGCTTAAACCGCCGGGGCCCAGGGCCGACATGCGGCGCTTATGGGTCATCTCGGAAAGAGGGTTGACCTGGTCCATGAACTGCGACAGCTGGCTGCGGGCAAAGAAATCCTGGATCTGGTTTGAAAATAAGCGGGAATTGATCAAATGATGCACGGTCAAATTCTCGAAAGAGCTCATGACGACCA
>CAZFON010000314.1:0-2565 GCA_964520185.1 uncultured Planctomycetales bacterium
ACCCGGCCGGGTCTGGTCCCGTGAGCAGATCCTGGATAATGTATGGAAGGAAGGCAAATTCATCGTGGACCGCGCCGTTGACGTGCATGTACGCGGTTTGCGTAAAAAGTTGGGCAAGGCCGATGTTTATATAGAGACCGTCAGAGGGGTAGGATACCGCTTCAAGGACACGGATTGATGTGGTTTTTTTGGCTTCTACTAGTTGCAGTCGTGGCCCTGGTTGTTTTTTTATTGTCCCGCCATTTCTATAACCGCCGCATATCGCTTATCCGGCATTCCCTGGACAGCGCAAAAGACGATTTTTCAAATCATCTTAAAACATTGGTAGACATCGGTAATTTCGAGACCATCCTCTCCAGCATGGTGGAGGCGGTGATCGTCATCGATGCCAAGGGCTTCATCAAGCATGCCAGCCCCAATTTCTGCCAGTTATTGGAATTGCGTTCCAAGGAAACGCAGGGTAAATTGTATTGGGAAGTCATCTGGAACCAGGAGATCAATGATTCGATCAAAGAGGCCCTGGCCTCGAAACAGGCGGTCAGAAAAGAAATTTACATCATCGGCCCCGAAGAATTTTTCTTCAGCCTGCAGATCTCTCCGGTGACGGGACCTGACCAGAAATTGTCGAGCCTGATCGCTGTTTTTCATGATATTACCGAATTAAAAAAATTGGAAAAATTGCGTGCTGAATTCGTGGCCAATGTGTCCCATGAATTAAAAACCCCGCTGACGGCCATCAAGGGCTTTGTGGAAACCATTAAAGACTCCGCTCTAGAGGACCCTGCGGCTGTCAGCCGTTTTCTGGATATCATTGATAAACAAACCCAACGCCTGGAGAATCTTGTTAATGATCTGTTGATCTTATCTTCCCTGGAATCCAGGGAGGTCAAGATGAGCTTTTCGCCGGAATCCTTGAACAAGATCGTTGAGGCGGTGGTAGGGCTTCAAAAAAAAGCCATGGAAGACAAAGGTCATCATTTGACCGTGTCCATCCCGCAGGATCTGCCCAAAATATTGGCAGATCGCCAGCGTCTGGAACAGGTGTTTGTGAATCTTTTGGACAATGCTGTCAAGTTCACACCCGCGGGTGGCCTGATAAGTATTGGGGCATCTTGGCAGAGGCCTTATGTGCGCATTGAGGTCAAGGACAATGGGATCGGCATTCCCGCAGAACATCTTTCCCGGGTCTTCGAGCGTTTCTACAGGGTCGACCGTGCCCGTTCCAGGGAGGCCGGCGGCACAGGCCTGGGGCTTTCTATCGTGCACCAAATCGTTTCTGCTCATCAGGGCAAGATCGAGGTGGAAAGCTCACCCGGCACTGGTTCAACTTTTCGTATTTTCCTGCCTTACCAAATTTGATATGATATAATTAATTATGGAAACCTTTACGTGCATTAGCGTCCAAAAGGCCCGTGAGATCATGGACACGGGCGAGGGGCTGACCATTATTGATATACGGGACAGTCATTCTTTTGATCAGGGACATATCCCTGAGGCCAAGCACCTCAAGGATGACAATGTTGAGGTTTTTTTGAAGACCGCAGACAAACAAAAAGCTTTGTTATGCTATTGTTATCACGGCAATTCTTCCCGGCAAGCCGCTTCATTCTTTGCCGGACAAGGGTTTAAAGAAGTGTACAGCATGGACGGCGGCTGGGAAGAATGGAGGACTGTTTATGGCTAGATCTTGGCCGGTATTTTTGTTCCTGTTCTTAATGGCCCCTTCCCTGGCTTTTTCCAACATGTCGAGAGAAGAAAAGCAGGCGGCCCAACAGGAAGAACAATTAAAACAGGAATTCGGACCTGATTTGACACACGTGCCTTTCTATTTGCGATATTCTTTTGCCAGGCATAATAACGCAAGCTGGGAGTCATCCACTTACAGTGAACGCAAGGCTTTTTTGATCAAATACGAAGAAGGCGTCGCTGCGCAAGAGCAAAAACAGAAGGAAGAAGCAAAGGCCCAAGCTATTCAAGAAAAAGCCCGTTTAGTTGAAGAAAAGAATAAGGCGCGCCTGCGAAGGGCCAAGGAGAGGGCTGAATTAGCAGAACAGAAAGCAACGGATAAATATTATAGAGACCGGCAAAAGGCTTTTGATAAACTGGTCAGTGATCAGCGAAAAGGCCTGACCGGTATGGAGAAAAACTGGCAGCAACAAGTGATCAGTGATCAGCAAGCAGTACAACAAGCAACTCAAGAGTAATGGTCCGACAGCGTATATCGATCGTTAATCCCCATGAAATTCCAAATATCATCGCTTATTTTTGACATGGATGGTGTCATCACGGATACCATGCCTTATCATTTTCGTGCCTGGAGGTCTGTTTTTGTGTCACAGGGTATCATCCCCAGCCATGAAGATATTTATAAACGTGAGGGTCAAAAAGGCATTGACAGCGTGCGTGAATTATTTAAAGAACGGCACAAGCCTTTTACCGAAACAATGGCCAAAAAGCTTCTTGGCGAAAAGGAAGAATTATTCAAGCGTATTTTTAAACCCAGATTCATATCAGGAAGCAGGCCGTTCATTAAAAAATGTATCAAGCAGGGTTTTAAATTGGCCC
>CAZFON010000315.1:0-2554 GCA_964520185.1 uncultured Planctomycetales bacterium
ACAGGTACATTTTTCTACTAATATTTATTAGAAAAATGTACCTGTCACCTTTTTTTAGGAAATAATGGATTCCAGGAAGATCCTGGTCGCCTTAGTGAACGCGGTTTTGCGGTTGTGCACGATGGCCAGGGGTCTTTTTAATTCCAGGCCCCGTACATTGATCATTTCCAAGGATGCGTCTTCCAATTCTTTGGCAATCGTGGTCTTAGGCAGGATGGAGCAGCCCAGACCCACTTCAACCGCATTTTTCACTGTTTCGATATTTTCGTATTCTTTGACCCAATTGACATTGATGCGGTGGTCTTTGAAAAACCTGCTGATGACAACACCTGTCGGTGTTAACAGGTCAATGCCTACCATTTTCACGTTATTCAATTTTTTTAGTTCCACCTTCTCGTTCTTCTTGAAAAAGCGATGCCTGGCGGATTGTACAGGCACCAGCTGGTCATGGGTAAATGTTTTTATCTCGAGGCCTTCGGCTTCCTTGGGAAAGGCCACAAACCCGAAATCGACTAGCTTGTCCTTTACCATTTGATAAACCACGCTGTGGTGGCAATACTCCAGATGGATATTGATCTTGGGATATTTTTTCAGAAAATGCTGGATGATGGGCTTAAGCTGGTATAACCCGATGCTGTAGATGGAAGCGATCCGGATATCTCCACCGGAGGAGCCGTTCATTTTATCGATCTCATTGAGCGCTTCGCTGTAAGTATCGAGGATGCGTTGGGCATACACGAAGAAGACCTTGCCGGCAGGGGTAAGGGTCGTTTTACGGGAGGAACGTTCAAAGAGGGAACAATGGAATTTTGATTCCAAGATATGGACATGCTGGGAAACTGCGGGCTGCGTGATGTTATTGCGTTGGGCCGCAAGCTTGAAAGAACCGGTTTGGGCAACGGCCACAAAACTTTTGATAAAAAATAGGTCGACCATAAATTTGAAGGAACCAATTAATAAGTAAATCTTATCAATAGCATAACATAATACAAGTGGCTAATTCCATAAAAAAAGTTATCATAGTATAGTGTAGTGTTATTTGGCAGTCTTTGTAGACGAATTTTTTGCGGCCGCGGTCGCCTTTTCCGGGCTCCTGCCAGTATCCGGCATGAGGACGCCGCCGGCCTTTTTTTATTTCTGAGAAATATCCACTAACTTAAATTGACTACAAAGGCTACCCGGAATACATCTAATAGGAGAAACTTATGCATGTCCCAAGTTATATGTTACATGGCCGTATCTGTCCGGTAACAGCAGCCTTTGCGGCTGTTACTTTATCAGCAGCTGTCTATAGTGCTTATAAATCTAAAGAAAAGCCTTCTGTCTTGGCCTTTGGTGCGGTTTCCAGTTTGGTCTTCGGTGCCCAGATGCTGAATTTCCCTGTCCTGCATGGGACATCAGGGCATCTTTTGGGAGGGACATTGGCCGCAAGTTTATTAGGCACTCCTTTTGCCATCCTGGCTGTTTCCATAGTTCTTGGCGTTCAGGCCTTGTTTTTTGGGGACGGGGGGATCAATACCTTGGGGGCCAACATCATCAATATGGGATTGATCGGCGCCGGCGGAGGTGGGTTTATTTTATATGCGCTTCGCCAAAAAGGAATGAACAACACCTTAGCCTTAGCTCTTGCGTCGTGGATCTCTGTGGTCATGGCTGCTACTGTTTGTTCTTTTGAGCTGGCTAGCGCTAATATAGGAAGGCTAAGCCAGATCTTAACAGCCATGGTCAGCGTCCATGCTCTTATCGGTATGGGAGAAGCTATACTGGCCGTAGGTTTGGTTTCAGTGATCAACAAAGCAGGTATTGCCAATTATGCCAGGACCAGCTTCATCTTTGCCGGTGTGGCGGCCTTATTAAGCCCTATGAGCGATCCAGTACCTGATGGTTTGCAATGGGTGTCAGTACAATTGCGTTTAGCCCATGGAGCAGCAATGAATAACCAGGCTATCCTTAACAATTACCATGTACCAGCCTTGAGCTCGCCGGTCATTTCAACCATGACAGCTGCGGCCATTGGTATTTCTTTGGTATTTGTTTTGGCGTCAACGACAGCAGGCATGATGAAATTCCGAAGGAGTTCATTATGAAAACCAAGAAATCTATTCTTGATGAAAATCTTTCCAGGAATGACCCGCGCGTCAAACAGATCCTGACGAAGATCAAAAAGGAGAATTATAGGCCTGATGCGTTGATCGAGATCCTGCATACCGCCCAAAATTCCTTCGGATACCTTCCGATGAATGTTTTGGCGTTCATCACTAAAGAATTAAAAGTCCCCCCGAGCCGCGTATACTCCACAGTCACTTTTTATCATTTCTTCTCCCTTAAATCTAAAGGCGAACATACATGTTTAGTATGCACTGGGACAGCCTGTTACGTCAAGGGCGCGGAACCTATATTAGTTGAATTGGAGAAAAAATATTCACTCAAAGCCGGGCAGGTCTCAGCAGATAACAAACTTGGAATTTCAACAGCCCGTTGTATCGGTGCTTGCGGCCTTGCTCCTACGGCAGTAGTCGATGGAGAAGTGATCCCAAGAGCTAAACCAGAAGAT
>CAZFON010000316.1:0-2544 GCA_964520185.1 uncultured Planctomycetales bacterium
CGTAAGGCTCAAAACCTTCCAAGGACAGGAAAGCTTCATCGATCGAATAGATCTCCAGATCAGGGGTAAATGAGGACAAGGTGGACATGACCCGGCCGGACATATCCCCGTATAGAACAAAATTTGCTGAGAAGACTTTAACGTCATGCTGTTTGACCAGGTGTTCACATTTAAAGATAGGAGCGCCCATGGCAATGCCAACGTCCTTGGCTTCCTTGGAACGTGAAATAGCGCATCCATCGTTATTGGATAGAACAACTACAGGTTTATCTTTAAGGGCAGGGTTAAACACCCGTTCGCAGGATACATAAAAGCTGTTGCAATCAACAAGAGCAAAGACTTTATTCATATTACACCGAATGGATCACATGGATCACCACTCCCCATACTTCAAAATCCATGCCGTCTTTAATTTCGATCGCAGGATACTTGGGATTCTCCGCGAGCAGAGATAATTGATCCCCCTTCTTACTGATCCGCTTAACGGTAAAATCGCCGTTAACAACAGCGACGACAATACGTTTATCCTTAGGCTCAAGGGAACGGTCAACGATCAGGATATCACCGGAGTTGATCCCGGCATTGATCATGGAATCGCCTTTGACCTTTACAAAAAAGGTTGAGGCCGGGTGTTTAATAAGGTGTTCGTTAAGATCCAACTTCTTATCTAAGTAGTCGTCTGCTGGTGACGGGAAGCCGGCTTTGATACGGGACAGGTATAAAGGCAAGGAGCGTTTTATAGCAGTATCAGCTTTAAAGACTTCAATAACCTTAGTCATGCGGTAATTCTACTCTTACAGGGGAATTTCGACAAGATAATTGCAGGTAGGGGCTTAGAAAGTGTTATTTTGTGAATGCGGGATGCTTGCTGATACGTTTTAAAGCTTGCTTTATTAAACTTTTTCCGGGCTCCATCCGATGCCAAGGACTTGCTCCGGAAGGATGAGCTAAAGGAATTAGGTCAAAAGTATGGCCTTCGTAAGTGACCTTAAACTGCTTGCCGATCACATCTACTAATTTTTCAAATTGGAGAAATTGTTGGATCGCTAATTTACCAACGGGTATCACTAAAGCAGGATTCAGGATATCAAATTCTTGCTTGAGCCACTGGGAACAGTTTTTGACCTCTTGAGGGTCAGGAGCACGGTCACCGCCCTGGTGATGCTTGCCAGGGAAACACCGGCATACAGCGGCCATATAAATTGAAGAACGGAAATGCGCTTCATCCAGACCCGTTCCTTCGTTAAACCACTGGAACAGAGTTTTCCCTGCTGTCCAAGCAAAGGGACGGCCAAGTTTGGGTTCCTTATCTCCAGGGGCTTGTCCGACAAGAATAACGCGGCTGACAACAGGACCTCCACTGACAACGGGATGATGCATTTTGGGACACAGGTGACAGGCCTGCAATTGCTCGATATGCTTTATAAGTTTTTGCTTGGTATTCATGCCTTGTGCTTTCCCATCCAAGCCAGATAATCAAGCACGTCATCCAGTTCTTGGGCGGTTAATTTTTTATTAAAAGCAGGCATCTTGCTCCTGGCCCTAAAAGAGCTGGGATCGCCTATAAAATCTTTTAAAAATTTGCGATCTTCGTATTCCAGTATATTCTTGGGCACATTTAATTCCGGCCCCACCACTCCCCCTTGCAGATTTAAGGAATGACAGGCTATACAATTTTGCTTAAAAAGCTTATCTCCGCGGTCAATAGACCCTGTTGGAAGATTTTCTTGGGCTTCATCGGCCTTATGTATTGAAATTTCAACCATCTGATACGGCCAGGGTAATTTTATGCTGGGCTCAACTTCTCTCAACGGGTACTGCCAAACCAAGTAGTACGGGCCCGGGGATAGCCATTCCTTGCCCTGTTTTATCTTTTCCCACCCTTCTTGCCTATCCAGATCAGCAACAGCCACAAAAGCCTTAGCGCCTGATTGCAGGACATCTTTGACAGCTATACTGGCTTTATATCCATCTAGGGCTGTAAAGGTCCAGATAGTATTTGGATCTGCATGAATGGACTCAAAAGCAAAAATATCTGCAAGCCAATAGCCCAGATAGCGCTTATGTTTGTTATAAACCGGGTCTTTAACAACAACTGAATCCAGATGAAGCTGTTGAAAATCGTTCTCTGTAAGGACATGCCTGGCCCCTTGGGCGTCAATAATGGTCAGGTCAGCCCTGGCCTCTTTGGCATAAGCGTGCGGGATAATTAAGAATAAAGCAATAAGCTGGATCAGAAATTTTGGGAATGTCATTCGACGAGCTTGCGGGACCTTCCTCCTTTGGCAGGCTAGAAAAAGGAGAAGTCTTTCATTTTGCTGGAGGGTACCCGTCTTGCGTTCCTCTAGATCTCCGCCTCGTGGGCGGGATGCCAGCTGGGTCCTTTCTGGCGTCAGCAAAAATATGACTTCTCCTAATTACAACTAAACTATACTCCTCCGAGAAAACGTAGTCAACAAGCTTTATTTTGCTGCAAGCGTGCTCATGACTTCCTGGACAAACTGGGTATAATCCTTATAGCATTCCTGATAAAAAGGCTGGGAC
>CAZFON010000317.1:0-2527 GCA_964520185.1 uncultured Planctomycetales bacterium
TTCTCTTCCGTCGGGTTATAATATTCCTCCCGCATCAAAAGCACGACCACGTCTGCGTCCTGCTCCAGGGCCCCGGACTCGCGCAGGTCGGAAAGCTGCGGGCGATGGTCCTGCCGGCTTTCCACGGCACGTGACAGCTGGCTGATGGCGATCAAAGGAACGCTCAATTCACGCGCCAGCGCTTTCAGGGAACGCGATATCTCTGAAATTTCCTGCTGCCGGCTCTCCGTCTTGGTATGCCCCTGCATCAGCTGCAAATAATCCACGATCACCAGGCCTATGTTGTGGCTGGCTTTCAAACGCCTGGCCTTGGCCCTTAACTCGAGCGCGGAAATGGCCGGTGTATCGTCAATGAACATGGGTGCATTGGACAGGCGTCCGGCGGCCTTGGTCAAGAGCGGCCATTGGTCCGGAGGGAAAAACCCGGTACGGACCTTATGGGCATCCACCTGTGCCTGGGAACACAGCATGCGCTGGACCAGTTGTTCCTTGGACATTTCCAGGGAAAAAAGAGCCACCGGGATCTGGTGCTCCAAACAGGCATGCTCGGCGATGGACACGGCAAAAGCACTTTTGCCCATGGAAGGCCGCCCTGCGATGATGATGAGGTCTGAATTCTGCAGCCCCGAAGTCTTGCTGTCAAAGTCCGTAAATCCCGTCGGTATACCGGTGATCGACTTTTTATGCTGGTAAAGAAGTTCTATATTCTCAATGGTGTTCTTGACGATATCTTTGACATGCACCGCCTGCTGTTTTTGCTTGGCATCGGCGATCTCAAAGATCAGCTGTTCGGCTGAGTCCACCAATTCATGTATATCAACATTGGTGCCGTAACTTTTGGTAATGATCTCCGTGGCATTCTTGATCAGCTGGCGCTGGATGCCCTTTTCCTTGACGATCTCGATGTAGTATTGCGCGTTGGCCGCGGTAGGGACAAATTCCGCCAACTGCGTCAGGTAAGAGATGCCGCCCAGGCTCTCCAGCTGGCCGGTGTTCTTAAGCCAGTCCGAGAGGGTGATGATATCCACTTTTTTGCGCTGTGCATACAGGTCGCACACCGCTTCAAAGATCTTCTGGTGGGAAGTCTCGTAAAAATAAAAGCTATCGAGCCCCTCAATGGAAGAGCCGATAGCTTCTTCTGAAATCATCATGGCCCCCAAGACCGCTTTCTCAGCGTCGATGTTCTGGGGAGGCACTTTGATGGTTTGATCCATTTACCCCTTTTTCGTGACCCACAAACGGATCTTGGCGATCACTTCGGGATGAAGCTTGACACCGATCTCAAAAATTCCCAATTCTTCGACCGGCTTCTCAAGTACCAGGGACTTTTTGTCGATCTTATGCCCTTCCGCCTCCAGGGCCTGAAGGATCTCGGTCTCGGAAACAGCGCCATAAAGCTTTTCCTGGTCGTTGACTTCCACCGGCATGGTCAGGGAAACCTTGCTCAAAACCTCCGCCTTCTGCTCGGCCTCTTTTTTTCCGGCCTCATAGAGGCTTATGCGTTTGGCTTTTTCTTTTTCGATACGCTTGATATTGCCTTGCGTCGCAGGCACGCCCAAAGAGCGGGGCAGCAAATAATTGCGGGCAAAACCCTCTTTGACTTTGACGATCTCGCCGACATGTCCCAACTTTTCGACATTTTCCAATAAAATGATGTTCATGGCTTATTTCCTCTTTGATGATCCGACGGACAAAAGCCCCAGGAAGCGGGCGATCTTGACGGCGGAGGTGATCTTGCGCTGCTGTGTCGCAGTAGCACTGGTCAAGCGGCGGGAAAAAAGCTTGCCGCGCTCGGTCAAACACTTTTGCAAAAAGGCGATGTTCTTGAAATTGATCTCAGTGCCCTTGGGGATGGACATACGCGGTGTCCTTGTGCCCCGGCGTTGACCCTCCCCCCTGCTGCTGCCTTCACCGTCTTTTTTAAATGGCTTTCTTTCTGTTGACCCACGTTTTCTCATCATACTTCTTTCCATGCTTTCACTCCTCCCAAGCTATATCTTCCGGGGATATCACAGCATCCTGTTCCCCGGCATCTTTGGCCGCAGGCTCGCTGCCTGTGGCTCCTTCTGTCTTAACAGGACCGCCCAAAAATTGAATGCGCTCGGCCCGCACATCGATGGTGCTGCGTTTCTGGCCGTCGCCTGTTTCCCAGGAGCGGCTTTGCAAAATGCCTTCGACAAAAACCGCCCGGCCTTTTTGCAGGTACTGATTGCAGATCTCCGCCTGCTTGTCCCAGGCCGTCACGGTGATAAAACAAGTGTCTTCCTTTAACTCACCGGTGCGGTCCTTGAATTTACGGTTGACCGCGATACGCAGATTGGTCACCGCGGTGCCTTTGGGCGTATAACGCAACTCCGGGTCCTTGGTCAAATTGCCGATCAACAACACTTTGTTCAGACTTGCCATAGTGCCTCTCCTCTTTTAAGCGTCTGCTCTGACGGTCAAGAAGCGCAGGATCTGTTCATTGATCCGCAAGATACTGTTCAACTTGGCGATGCTGGAAGGCTTAGCCTCAAGGCTCAACAGA
>CAZFON010000318.1:0-2526 GCA_964520185.1 uncultured Planctomycetales bacterium
ATCGCCACCCCCTCCTGATCGACCAGGGTACCTAAATCATGGGGATGGATACCCTCGACCACAAATGACAGGATGGAAGTTTTGTCACGGGCCGTGCCGATGATACGGATGCCATCGATCTCCAAAAGTTTCCTGGTACCATAATCCAGCAGCTCCTGTTTATGGTGTTTCATGTCTTCCCAACTGATGGTCTGCAAAAATTCCAGTGCCGAGCGCAGGCCGATGACCTCGGCGATCGGCGGTGTTCCCGCCTCAAATTTATAAGGCAAGGCATTGTAGGTGGTACCGGCAAAGCTGACACTTTTGATCATGTCTCCGCCGCCCTGATACGGCGGCATGGCTTCCAGCCATTTTTCCTTGCCGTAAAGTACGCCGACGCCTGTCGGTCCCAAAACCTTATGCCCTGAAAAAACCAAAAAATCGCAATCCATCTCCTGGACATCGATCGCCGTGTGGGTCACGGCCTGGGCCGCGTCAATGACCACGACCGCCCCCTGGCGGTGTGCTGCTTCAATGACCGTTTTGACAGGATTGACCGTCCCCAAGGAATTCGAGACCCATACCAGGGAAACCAATTTGGTCTTTTCCGTTAAAAGTTTAAAATATTCTTCAATGATGATTTCTCCCTTATCATTAATGGGAATGACCTTCAAGACACAACCAGTCTGCTGGCAAAGCATCTGCCAAGGCACAATGTTGGAATGGTGCTCCATGTGGGAAATGATGATCTCGTCGCCTTTTTTAAGAAAATGCCTGCCGTAAGATTGGGCCACCAGGTTCAAAGACTCCGTGGCGCCTTTGGTGAAAATGATCTCTTGGACCCGGCGGGCATGAAGGAATTGGCGCACCACTTGCCGGGAATATTCAAAAGCCGCGGTGGCCTGCTCGCTTAAATAATGCACTCCCCGATGCACATTGGAAACTCCAGTGACATAGTAAGCATTGACCGCATCAATGACGCAGCGGGGTTTAAGCGTCGTAGCTGCGTTGTCCAAATAAACCAGGGGTTTGCCATGGACATTGATCTTTAGGTTGGGGAATTCCGCTCTGTAACGTTGGACATCAAAAGAAGACATAACAGGCTCTCTTTAAAGCTTTACTTCCGGGAACTTTTTCGACAATAAACGGCTTAACCTGCTGCGGATAGAAGCGTTCTTGATGGTGTTGATACTATCGTCGATAAACCCTTTGGACAATAGTTGGATCGCCATGGATTTGGGGATGCAGCGGCTCTGCAAATAGAAAATCTCATCTTCGTTGAGCTGGCCGATGGTTGCGCCATGCGTACATTTAACATCATCGGCAAAGATCTCCAGTTGCGGCTTGGTGTCAACGCGCGCCTGGTTACCCAGCAACAAATGTTTATTAAGTTGGTAAGCATTGGTTTTCTGGGCAACAGGATGCACAAAGATCTTCCCGTTAAAAATGGCCCTGGAGCTCTCGTTAAGCAATCCTTTATAAAGCTGATAGCCCGTGCAATGAGGATGCTGGATATCAAGCAAGGTATGATTATCGACCTGCTGATGGCCGTCCAAACCATAGAGCCCGTTCATGATCGTATTGGCACCCTCGCCCTTGATCAAAACCGAGAGGTTATTGCGGGTCATTTCTCCACCGCTAGTAAAAGAAAACGAATCAAGCGAACTTTGGGTCTCCTGCCAAATCCGGGTTGAACCGATATGGATGGCCTGACGGCTTTCTGCCTGGGCCCGGCAATAGCCGACCAGCGCATTGGCAGCGACCTTCATGTCAGTCACCGCGTTAGACAAATAAAGCACAGGCTCGAAGCTGATATAACTTTCCATGATCTCGATCTGGGACGACTCCTCGGCCATTATAAAGGACCTAGGAAAAACGATGGTCCCGGGCTCGACCCCACTCGTTAGATGGATGATATGGACCACGGGTTCAATGACAGCTTCTTTGGCGACATGGACAAAAACCCCGTCCAGGAAAAGCGCCTGGTTCATCCACAAAAAGGCCTTGGTGTCATTGGGCGTAATTTTTGAGATCGTCTCCTGGACCTGTGCAACGGGGTGTGCCAACGCCTTATTTAAAGATGAAACCGTGAGGCCTTGCGGCAAATGGTTGAGGTCGGACAATTCTCCCCACAAGACACCGTTGACCAGGACGATATTGATATCCGCCTTGTCGCGGAAGCTCTCAAATTGCTTGCTCTCAATGAGCTGATGGCGCGTGGCAAGTTGAAAACGGCGGCTGACGACATCAGCCAGGGGCAGGTATTTCCATTCCTCATCTTTGACCGTGGGCATACTCACAGAAGTCCATTGGTCAAAGCTCTTGCGACGAAAATCCTTGAGCCAGGCACTTGAGGCGCCTTCCAACTTGGTCTGATAGGCTTCAAGACCTTCGATATTAAGGGGCAATTGTTGGTTCATATTTTTCCCTAGCGTTTAATCAGCCAATCATAGCCCCGGTTCTCAACTTCCAAGGCCAGTTCCTTGCCTTCGGTCCTGACGATCCTTCCGTCATGAAGAATATGGACGACATCAGGCTGGATATAAT